>DASTCJ010000010.1:0-5966 GCA_035605575.1 Candidatus Methylomirabilota bacterium | reverse complement strand
CGGATACGATCACGCCCATTCGTCGCCTCTGCCGGCACACCAACCTCTACACGCGGACGATCGAGTCCGTGGACCTCGGGCATCGCAGCGTGACCGGTACCGCAAGTTTCGGGAGCCGACAGTGCCATCTCCACTGGGATCATCTCGTCATCGCGCTCGGGAACGTCACCTCGTTCGCCGGGCAACCGGGCCTCGCCGAATACGCGCTGCCCTTCAAGTACCTCGGCGACGCACTGGCACTCCGGAACCGGATCATTCACACGCTGGAGGAGGCCGACATCGAGCCCGATCCAGAGATCCGTCGCAGCCTCTTGACGTTCGTCGTTGCGGGTGGCGGCTTTTCCGGAGTGGAGGCGGTGGCCGAGCTCAATGATTTCGTCCGCGCGGCGGCGAAGAGCTTCCGCAACATCGAGCCCGCCGAGCTCCGCGTCATTCTGCTGCACGCGGGCGGCTTGATTCTGCCGGAGCTTCCGGCTTCGCTCGCCGAGTTTGCTCAACGGCTGCTGATGAAGCGTGGCGTGGATATCCGGCTGAATACCCGGCTCGTCGGGGCAACGGAGGAGACCGCGCTCCTCGCCGGAGGCGACCGGATCATGACGCGCACGCTCGTCAGCACCGTTCCGTCCGGCCCCAATCCGGTCGTAGCAGGCCTGCCGCTGAAGACGGAGCGTGGCCGTATCGTCGTCGACCCCACGCTCGAGGTCCCTGATCATCCCGGCGTGTGGGCGCTTGGTGATTGCGCCGCAGTGCGCGACGTCAAGACCGGTGAGATCTGTCCGCCAACCGCCCAACACGCGACGCGACAGGCGGCGTGCGTGGCCCACAACATCGTGGCCACGCTTCGCGGCCAGCCGCGACGGTCGTTCGCCTTCACAGCCCTCGGGAAAATGGGCTCGTTGGGACGGCGGTCGGCGGTCGCGGAGATCTTCGGCGTGAAGCTCTCCGGCTTCCTGGCGTGGTGGATCTGGCGCACGATCTATCTGCTGAAGCTGCCGGGCTTCGACCGCAAGCTGCGGGTAGCGACCGACTGGACGCTCGACCTGCTGCTGCCACCCGACATCGTGCAGCTGAAGACCGATCGCGCCGTGGGCGTGCGGCGCGAGTACTTCGAGGCAGGTCAAGCCGTCTTCCAGGAGGGTGACCGAGGCGACCGGCTCTATGTCATCACCGAGGGAGAAGTGGAAGTTCTTAAGCGGGATGGCAAGGGGACGCCGACAGCGCTCCGACGGTTGGGCGCCGGGGAATGCTTCGGCGAGATCGCGCTTGTCAGTGACCGAGCGCGAACGGCCACCGTGCGTGCCGTGACTCCGACGAACGTTCTCGCCGTCGACCGCGACGCATTTCAGGCACTCTTCGCGACACTTCCGCCACTGCGGGGGTTTGTCGAAACGCTGATTGCCGACCGCGACCAGTGATGGCGCATCGGCCGCCACCAGCTCGGTGTCTAAGAAGCATGCGCTTGACCGTCGAGATTGTGACCGCGTGACCTGCCGCGACGCCATCGCCGTACTCGGAGATTTCCTCGCCAACGAGCTGAGTGCGAAGGACCGCGCGCGTCTGGCGTTGCATCTCGCAGGGTGCAGGCCGTGCCGTGCGTACCTCCGAACTTACAGGAAGACGCGTCGATTGGCGCAGCGGGCCGGAGCGG
Organism: Candidatus Methylomirabilota bacterium; assembly: GCA_035605575.1. Lineage (GTDB taxonomy): Bacteria > Methylomirabilota > Methylomirabilia > Rokubacteriales > CSP1-6 > AR12. Next base: position 4,318 of record DASTCJ010000010.1, on the reverse strand, counting down.
TCGAGATGCCGGAGGAGATGAAACACCGCGTGCGGTCCTTCCTCCTGGACCTTCTGACGCGCGAGGGCCAAAGGTAGTGTGTCTCGAGGAGCGCAGTGTGCTGCAGAGCATGGTCGACCGCCAGGCCGTAGCTACTTCCTGCTTGGCGCCGCGGCGCTTTGCTGCTGAGAGGCCGCCGGCGATAGTTCAAACGCGCGCAATCCGCTGCATCTGCTCAGCAATGTGTTGATCGCCGGCGGGTTCATCGTGCTCGCTCGCTCCTGGCCGGTGCTCTATGCCGCGCAGCAGCACGGTGAGCTGGCGATGACGGGTCCGTACGCTACGTCCGGCATCCGCAGTACGCCGCGTTCATCCTCATCATGTTCGGCTTTCTGTTGCAGTGGCCGACTCTGCTGACCCTGGTGAGCCGGCGGCCGCTCGGGCACGCTCGGCGAATTTGCTATCGCGTACGAGGAAGGCAAGCTTATAGGCGTGCTGACGGGCACCGGCGGAATAACGGACGCGCTCGCCGGCGTAGTGGCCGCACTACGCAAGGACACCGGCGCTGAGATCATGTACGACGACGTGCCGGAACGCCTCGTCAAGTTAGCACTGTGAACGCGACCGGCCTGTCGATCCGTCTACACGGGAGAAGGAAGCGCCCATGACCGACCGCGAGCAACATGACCCGACGGCCGCTTCGGCCACCGTCAAGGACCCGGTCTGCGGTATGGATGTGAACGTTCGCGATGCGTCCGGCAGCAGCGCCCAGTACGCCGGAACAACGTACTGGTTTTGCAGCCCGAGTTGCCGAGAGAGGTTCGTCGCCGATCCGAAGCGTTACGTGGGTACGTCGCCATCGGCGCCTCCGTCGGCGTCGGCGGACGAGGCGGTCTACACCTGCCCGATGCATCCGGAGATCCGCCAGCGCGGACCGGGCAGCTGTCCAAAGTGCGGAATGGCGTTGGAGCGTGTCGCGCCTGCGTCAGCTCGCCCGCACACGAGGTGGACGTGCCCCATGCACCCGCAGATCATTCGCGACGGGCCCGGAAGCTGCCCGATCTGCGGAATGGCGCTGGAGCCGATGAGCGTCACCGTCGATGAGGGACCCGACGCGGAGCTCGTCGATATGACGCGGCGGTTCTGGATCGGCCTCGTACTCACACTCCCGCTGCTTGCTTTTGTGATGGGCGACATGCTGCCCGGCCAACCGCTTCGGCATCTCATTCCTGGCCGCGTCCTGGCATGGCTCCAGCTGATCCTCGCAACCCCGGTGGTCCTGTGGGCCGGCTGGCCGTTCTTCGTGCGCGGCTGGGCGTCGATCGTGAACCGCAGCCTCAACATGTTCACCCTCATCGCGATCGGCACCGGCATGGCGTACCTGTACAGCGTCGTCGGTACGGTCGCCCCCGGACTGTTCCCACCGTCGTTCCGGACTCACGGCGGCGAGATCGGACTCTACTTCGAGGCGGCGGCCGTCATCACCGTGCTCGTTCTGCTTGGGCAGGTGCTGGAGCTGCGTGCGCGCAGCCAGACGAGCAGCGCGATCAGGGCGCTGCTCAACCTCGCGCCACCGACGGCACGCCGTATCAAAGGCGACGGCAGCGAAGAGGACGTGCCGCTCGAGGCGGTCCAGGTCGGCGATCGTCTGCGCGTCCGTCCCGGCGAGAGAGTTCCCGTCGATGGAGTGGTCCTCGAAGGCGGGAGCGCCGTGGACGAGTCGATGATCACCGGCGAACCGATTCCCGTGGAGAAGACGGCCAGCAGTCGTGTGACGGGAGGCACGGTCAACGGGCGCGGAAGCTTCATCATGCGCGCCGAGCGCGTCGGCAGCGAGACGCTGCTCGCACGCATCGTCCAGATGGTGAGCGAGGCCCAGCGGACACGCGCGCCAATCCAGCGGCTCGCCGACCAGGTGTCGGCGTGGTTCGTGCCGGCGGTCGTCGTCATTGCGGTGCTGACGTTCGTGGGATGGAGCCTCTGGGGGCCAGAGCCGCGGTTCGCCTACGGTCTGGTGAACGCGGTGGCTGTGCTGATCATCGCGTGTCCGTGCGCTCTCGGCCTCGCAACGCCAATGTCCATCATGGTCGGTACCGGCCGTGGCGCCATGGCCGGCGTGCTGATCAAGAACGCCGAGGCGCTGGAGGTGATGGAGAAGGTCGATACGCTCATTGTCGACAAGACGGGAACGCTGACGGAGGGCAAACCGCGCCTGACCGCGGTGAAGCCTGCGCTGGGAGCCGATGAGAGCTCGGTCCTGCGGTATGCCGCGAGCTTGGAGCGCGGTAGCGAACACCCGCTGGCCACGGCGATCCTGACGGGCGCCTCGGAGCGCAAGATCATGGTGCCGGCTCCCGAGGAGTTTCGGTCCGAAACCGGCAAGGGGATCGTCGGCCGCGTCGAAGGCCACGCAATCGCTCTCGGCAATCTCCGGCTCATGCAGGATCTCGGCGTATCGGTCGACGCAATGCGAGCTCAGGCGGATGCGCTGCGTGAAGACGGCCAGACCGTCATGTTTGTTGCCGTCGACGGCGGGGCCGCGGGCCTGGTCGCCGTGGCGGATCCGATCAAGGCATCGACGCCGGACGCGCTCGCTGGCCTGCACAACGCGGGGCTGCGGATCGTCATGGTGACGGGCGACAACCGGCGTACCGCTGAAGCGGTCGCCCGCAAGCTATCCATCGATCGGGTCGAGGCGGAGGTGCTTCCCGAGGTCAAGAGCGGCGTGGTGAAGACGCTACAGAGCGAGCGCCAGCGCGTTGCGATGGCCGGCGACGGCGTCAACGACGCTCCCGCCCTGGCGCAGGCGGACGTCGGGATCGCCATGGGAACCGGGACGGACGTGGCGATCGAAAGCGCGGGTATTACGCTGGTGAAGGGCGACCTTCGTGGCATCGTGCGCGCGCGGCATCTCAGTCGCGCCACGATGCGAAATATCCGCGAGAATCTGTTCTTCGCATTCATTTACAACGCCCTCGGCGTACCTATCGCGGCAGGGGTGCTCTATCCGGTGGCCGGCATCCTGCTGAGCCCGATCATCGCCAGCGCAGCGATGACGTTCAGCTCCGTGTCCGTCATTGGCAACGCACTGCGTCTGCGTCGAGTCAAACTGTGAAGCGACCAAGCAGCCGTCCGCGCCGTCCGCGAAGCCGGAAACGCCGGGGATCGGGGCTATGGCGCCGCACTGTGGCGTCTACGCCCCGGTTCCATGCGTTTACCTGTGATGCCGACGGTCGGCGAACCAACATGTTTCCGGGCCCTTACACCGTGTCGGGCATGGCACTGTCCCTGCAATTTCCGGTGGTCGGCATGAGTGCATCTCGATCGAACCGGGGCCATCGCTCGTGGACAATGCAAGTCGCGGTCATCTCAATGGCGATGCTCGTCCTGGCCGTTGGTTTCTGCGTGCTCGACGGAGGCGACCACGACGGCACGGATGATCATGCTTGCCTCGATCTGTGCCTCGGAATGCTGACCGTTTCGCTCCCCGTCGTGCTCACCGGTGGACTCCCGTTGACGGGACTTACCCCGGCATATGGATTCGCGCAGTTCAACAGCTTCGACCGCCACGTTCCAGCGCCCCCGCCGAAGCTCCTCTCCTGACTTCCAAGCCGTAGTTCGGATCACCCGTCGGCGGAGCGCCGCGGGAGACGAGTTCCCAGTCCGGGTACGTCGTGAGGTTGACCGGGACGATAGGTCCCGGCAGGAGAGCACTGATGATCTGGAGCGCTCGACTTGTCGCCATCGTGGCGGCGCTGGGGCTGTTGCTGAATGGTCCCGCCGCCGCCGGGTCACCGCCCGAAGCGCGACCTGGCCTTCCGGCGATGATCGCGCGCGTACTGCCGGCCGTCGTGAGCATCACGACGCGTCAGATCGAGCGCGACCAGTTCGACGACCCGGTCGTCACGCCGGGGCTGGGCTCCGGCATCATCATCGACCGCCGTGGCTACATCCTGACGAACGACCACGTGATCCAGGGCGTCGATCAGATCAAGGTCGCTCTCGCGGACGAACGGACCTTCCGCGCCACGCTCGTGGGCAGAGACGCCTTCACCGATCTCGCGGTGCTGAAGATCGAGGGGACGAAGCTGCCGGTGGCGAGCCTCGGTGACTCCTCTCGACTGTTGATTGGCGAGACGGTCGTGGCCATCGGCAACCCGCTCTGGATCGAGGGAGGCGCCACCGTGACCGCCGGAGTGGTGAGCGGGCTTGGCCGGTCCACCGAGCAGGAGGGTCTGCCCGTGCTCCACAACCTCATCCAGACCGATGCCGCGATCAATCCCGGCAACTCCGGCGGGCCGCTCGTCGACCTCGCCGGTCGCGTGGTCGGCATCAACAC
>DASTCJ010000050.1:0-21815 GCA_035605575.1 Candidatus Methylomirabilota bacterium | reverse complement strand
CGATCGGGTGGCCGAAAGACTTCAGCCCACCGTCGGGGTTCACCGCCAGCTCGCCCTCGAGGTCGAAGGTGCCGTTGAGCACCTCCTTCCAGGCGGTGCCTCGTTGCGCAAAGCCCAGGTCCTCCATCAGCACCAGCTCGGTCGGCGTGAAGCAGTCGTGCACCTCGGCCATCGCCAGCTCGGCGCGCGGATCGCGGATGCCGGCCTGCCGGTAGGCGTCATCGGCGGAGGCCACGACCTCGGGGAACGTCGTGTAGTCGTAGTCGGGATCGATCGGCCCTGCCGCCGGCCCGGCCACGAACGAGAGCGCTTTCACGTAGAGCGGCTTGTCGGTGTAACGATGCGCGTCCTCGGCGCGGACGATGACGGCCGCCGCCGAGCCGTCGCTCACGCCCGAGCAGTCGAAGATGCCGAGGGGCCCCGCCACCAGCGGCGAGCACGCGATGGTCTCCTTCGGCACTTCCTTGCGGAACTGCGCGCGCGGATTGAGGGCACCGTTCTTGTGGTTCTTCCACGCGATGCGCGTCATCACGTCCTTCAGCTGCTCGTCGCTGACGCCGTACTTCTTGCCGTAGGCCGGCGCGAGGAGGCTGAAGGTCGCGGGAGCGGTGAGGCCGGCGCGTGTTCCGTCGCCGACCGAGTTACTGCTCGGCAGGCCGGAGAAGCCGGAGTCTTTCAGCTTTTCGACACCGATGGCCATGGCGACGTCGTAGGCGCCGGAGGCCACGGCGTAGCAGGCGTTACGGAATGCCTCGGAGCCCGTCGCGCAGTAATTCTCGAGACGACTTACGGGCTTGTAGTCGATCTTGAGCGGGCGCGACAGCGTGAGACCACTCTGGCCGGAGAACAGCGTGCCGAGCCAGAAGGCATCGACCATCTTCAGATCGATGCCGGCCGAGGCGGTGGCCTCCTTCGAGGCGTCGACGAGCAGATCGCTGGCGCTCTTGTCCCAGTGCTCGGCGAACTTCGTGCATCCCATGCCCACGATCGCCACGCGGTCGCGAATCCCGTTGCTCGCCATCAGGCCTGCCCTCCGCGAATCGGTCTCGCCTTCCAGAAGTAGTTGTGAATGCCGTTCGCCGTGTAGAGACGTCGGAACGTCAGCTCGACGCGATCGCCGATCTTCGCGCTTTTGGGGTCGACGTCCGTCATCTCGCACTGGAATCGTCCGCCCCCCTCGAAGTCCACGACCGCCACTACCACCGGCGGTGACATCGAGTACGCAAGCCGGTCGACGGTAAAGGTTGCGATGGATGCCGGCACGTCGCGCATGGGCTCGGGCGTCATGCGATCGATGGCGTGGCACTTCACGCACACGCGCTGCGGGGGCACGTGTCGAGCCCCACACGCCTGACAGCGGCTGCCGGTGAACGCGTACTTCCATGCTTCTGCGCGCGCGGCGGCCGGAGCGTCCGGCGCCTGTGGATCGGGCCGCCGGGGCGGCTCGCGACGAATCACGCCGCGCCAGGTGAGGAACGTTGCGTACGACACGCGGCCCGGGCTCGTCAGCTGAGCCGCCACACCGGTCCGCGCACGGCGCGCGGCGAGGGCGGCGGTGGTGCGCCAGATGGTGACGTCGGCACCGTCGGCCAGCGACACGACGGCGATCACGTGATCGGCCTGCGCGCGATCGAGCGTGTCGGCCAGCAGGAGCCCCGCGTGGGCGGTCCCGGTGTTGCCGATCACCGCCGTGCGATCGTCGGCGACCGCTTCCTTTCGCGTGCCGGCGGAGGCGGCCACGCGCTTGTTCGAGCGGCCGTGCGGCCCCGCCACGATCAGATGATCGACCGTCTGCGCCGTGATGCCCGCCTGCTTGAGCGCCTCGACGAGGGCGCCCTCGCCGAGTGGAACGTAGGCGAACTCGCCGAAGCGCTCCTCCCACTGACGCGAGAACGCCTCGCCCGGCACGCGCCACCGGTCGAGAAACTCCGCCGTCAGCGACGCATGACCGATCGGCTCGGCGACGACGTCGCCTTCGCCGAAGAGAAACGCCACGGCGGCGTCGCCACCGTCTTTTTCATCGGCGCCGCCGGGCAACCCGCTGCGGATGTCGGACAGCACCGCCAGCGACGGCCCGCGAGCGTCGAGCGCCGCGCGCACGGCGCCCGCGGCGGAGCGCACGGAGCCCATGACGTCGACGGCCATGCTGGACGGGGGGAGATCGAGTGCCGCGTGAATGGCGTTGGCGTTGGTCTTGTCCAGATACGGCGGATCGGACGTCGCGAAATACAAGACCTCGGGTATGACGCGGGTGCTGCGTAACGCCGAGCGCGCGGCCTCCACGCCCATCGACGTGGTGTCCTCGTCGTACGAGGCCACGGCGCGCGTGCCCGAGCCGGCCGGCACGCCGAGCGCCTCGCCGATCGATTTTCGCTCGAGCCGTGCATACGGTACGTACGCGCCATAGGCGAGGAGGCCGCGCATCGGCGTCATCGTATCTCAGCCCACGTGCTGGCGCAGGAACTGGAGCGAGCGCTCCATCGCCTGCTCGGCGCTCGGCTTGTGATACGACGCGCGCTCGTCGCAGTGAAAGCCGTGGCCCGCGGGATAGACGTGCTGCGTGAGATTCGGATGATGCTGCTTGACCTTCTCCCAGTGCTCCTTCGGGATGGAGGCGTCCGTCTCGCCCCAGTGGAAGATGACGGGACACTTCGGCTTCTCGGCGGCGGCATCGGCGACACCGCCGCCGTAATAGGCGATGGCCGCCGACACCCCATCGATGCGCGTGGCCGCCAGCCAGGCCATGGTGCCGCCGAAGCAGTACCCGACGACGCCGACCTTGAGGCCCGACTTCGCCGCCTCTTTCACGGCCGCCCGCACGTCCTTGACCGCATCCTCGATGGTCAGCTTGCCGCGCACGGCGCGGCCCCGCTCGATGTCCGCCTGCTGGTAGCCGGTCTCGAAGCCGCGCTCGACACGGTCGAAGAGCGCCGGTGCGATCGACAGGTAGCCCTCGTTCGCGAAACGATCGGTGACGCTCTTGATGTGGTGGTTCACGCCGAAGATCTCCTGGATCACGACCAGCGCACCGCGCGGCTTGCCCGGTGGCGTGGCCTTGTAAGCGGAAAGCTTGTGTCCGTCTTCGGCGGTCAGCGTCAGCATCTCACCCATGTAGTGGGCCTCCTTATATTTGCCGTCGGGGCGCCTTCGCAGAGCTCCGGCGCCCGACGGTCGGCGACTCGCTGCCTCATCCTGACACCGCAGGGCTGTCGGCGCCGGACGGCAGCGACTCGCTAGTCGCCGCCGTCGGAGAGCGCTCCGACGCTGTGGCGGGCTATCATGCCGCATGCGCGAGCCGAGGGCAAAGGCCGTCCCGACCGTCAGGATCGACAACGAGGCCGTCCGCGTGACCGAGTGGCGCTTTGCGCCGGGCGCGCACACCGGCCAGCACCGTCACGAATACGACTACGTCGTCGTGCCGCTCACCACCGGACCGCTGGCCATCACCAGCACGACCGGCGAGGCCACCGCCGATCTCACCACCGGCGTGCCGTACTTTCGCGCCGCGGGCGTGGAGCACGACGTCGCCAATCCCAACCCGACCGACTTCGCCTTCATCGAGATCGAGCTGAAGCGATAGCCGTCAATACCTCGGATAGAACGCGTCCTGACCGGGCTGGTAGGTCGGCTGGCGCTGCGCGGGGTTGCGGTTGACGAGCGGACGCGCGTACATCGGGTGCGTGAACGAGCGCACCTCGTGCTCGATCTCGTAGAGCAGCTTGCCGCTTTCGGGATCCACGATTTCCTGGAAGCGATACTGATACGGGTTCGACTCCTGGCTGATGATCCCGCGCTCGTTGAGCTTCGCGTGCGCGCCGCCGAAGTCACTCACGTACACGGCGATGTGATAGCCGTCGTACGGTCGAATCTCCTCGCGCGTCTCGCGGAAGATCAGCGACTGCCCGGCGCCGACCTGCACGTATACGGCCACACCGGTGCCGTCGTCCTCCACACGCGCCGGCGCGCCCATGACTTGCACGTAGAAGCGCGCGATGCCTTCCGCGTGGCCATCGGGCACCGGGAATTCGACGTAGGGCATGCCGAGCGTCATGAAGCCGAACTGGTGGCCGGCGCGATGGAGCCGGATACGATTGCCCCAGGGGCACGTGACGTCGGCGTGCGTTCCCTCGACGCGATAGCTGTACCGGGTGCCGGTGAGCCACTTCTCGGCGTCGCGCAGTCGACCCTCGAGCGCGTCGAAGTCCGGCACGACGCAGCCCACGCGACCGCGCGACAGGTTCGGCGTCCCCGTCGGCAGGTGGAACTGCGACTTGCCGAGATTGATCCACATGTTGTCGAGGCCGACCATCAGGTACGGATCGCGCGTGAAGCCGAGGCCGGTCACGTAGAACGCGGTGGCCAGCTGCTGATCGGGCACGCGGAAGTTCACGTGCTCCAGGAAGACGATGTTGCCGACGTCCTGTGCGGTGCGATCGAACATTTCAGCCGCCATGGTGCTCCTCCGGTGCCCACAGGGTATACCATCGCGCGGCCGATCGCGCGCGGGCACCGCTCACACCACCGGCCACGGGTACCCGTGCGCGGCACTGCCGTCGGGAAAGCGGCCGGCGTCGAGCAGGGCGCGCGCGCGCGCCAGCAGCGCGGTCCGCTCATCCGGCGCGAGCCATGCCGCGAGCGCCTTCGGCACGCCATGGCGCACGAGCCGGCGCAGGCCGCTGACGACATCGGCGGGGAGGGGCTCGCCGGCGAACTCCCAGATGACCGTGCGCAGCTTTGGCTCCACGTTGAAGCAGAGACCATTGTCGATCGCGTAGACGGCGCCGTCGGTGCCGAGCAGACAGTGGCCACTCTTGCGGTCGGCGTTGTTGGCGACGACGTCGAAGGCGCAGAGCCGGCGTAGACGCGCGTGGTGGGCAGGCGCTTCGTAGAGCGTGAAGTAATGCTGCGCAAAGTCGGCGTGGACGAATTCCTGCAGCGACCCGTCGCCGTACGGCCCGTCCCGCCGGATGGTGAGCGGCACGAGCTCCCAGCCGAGCACCTCCGATAGATGATAGGCGGCGAGCTCCCGCTTGAAGAGACCCGGTGGAAAGTCCCAGAGCGGCCGCTCGCCGCGCTCCGGCTTGTACACCGCGAGCGCACGCGCCTCGCCGAGCGTCACCTCGGCGAGAAACGTCGCGTTGCTCGAGCGCGGCAGCCGACCCTTGAGGGTGATGTCCCCGCGCGTCAGGAGCGCGCGCGCCTCAGTGGACGACGTGACCATTGCTCCGCGGACAGACGTGGCCGCTCGGGTCCTTCGGCTGGCTGCACATGGGGCAGATCGCGCGACCGCCCTTCATGAGCGTCTGCGCTCGGGTCACGAACGCGGCCGCCTGCTCGCGGGTCACCGCGAACTTCGCGGTCGGCGCGTCGACCGACTCCTCCTCCACCACCGCCGTGGCGATGATGACGATGCGCCGCGCCTCGTCGTCGTAGCCGAGGCCGATCGAGGCGATCGGCCACGCCGGATCGATCGGCTCGAGCAGCGCGGCCTCGGGCAGCTTGACGCCCGTCCCCGCCGGCAGCTTGTCGAGCAGCTCGGCGAGATACTCGCCGAGCGCGCGCACCTGCTCCTTTTCGCTCTTCAACGTGACCAGACGTCGGCCCTGTCGCGCCTGGATGTAGAAGACGCGCTCGCCCGGCGCGCCGACAGTGCCGCACGTGAAGTGCTCGGGCGCCGCCAGCTCGAAGGATTGATCGCTCATCGTCCGGCCAGCGCGGCGACGTCGCCGTTGACGGAGTTGACGGTGAGCACGGTGACGCCGTCGGGACGGAAGACGACGGCGGAGATGGACGCGGGAGAAATCGCGATGCGCTGGAAGAGGTCGAGCGGCACGCCGAGCACATGCGCGAGCAGCACCCGGATGGGATCGGCATGCGAGACGGCGACCACGGTGCGGCCGCGATGGCGCGCCACCAGCCGCCGCACCGCCGCGTCCACCCGGCCCTGCATCTCGACGAACGACTCGCCGCCCGGAAACCGGAATCCCCCGGGATGTCGCTGCACGGTCGCCCATTCCGGCCGTCGCGCCAGACGCTTGATGGCCGCGCCCGTCCACGCTCCGATGTCGGCCTCGAGCAATCCGCGCTCGATGCGGACGGCCAGCCCGCGGGCGCGCCCGATGGCGGCCGCCGTCTCCCGCGCGCGCTCGAGCGGGGACGAGTAGATGGCGGCGACCCGTGGCAGCGCAGCCAGGCGCCTGGCGGTGCCCTCCGCCTGCCGGCGCCCTTCGTCGGACAGGTGCAGGCCGCGGGCGCGACCCGGCAGGACCTTGCCGGTCGTCGGTGTCACGGCGTGGCGGACCAGCAGCACGAGCGTCGACGCCGAGGCGGCTCGGGGCATTGACGGCAGCATAGACAGCCGCCGGAGCAGTCCGCAAGCGAGTGGGTGGCAGCGCGCTTGCTGCGACGGAGCGCGGGGTGATCTCATGCCGGCGGACCTTCCTGAATCGGTGGTCGTCGTCACCGGCGCATCGAGCGGGATCGGCCGTGCGACGGCGCTCGCCTTCGCGCGCGAGGGCGCGGCCGTGGTGGTGGCCGCGCGCCGTTCGGACCCGCTCGCGAGGCTGGTCGACGAGTGCCGCGCGCTCGGCGCCGCGGCGCTCGCGGTACCGACCGACGTCACCGACGAGCGCGCGGTGCGCGACCTCGCGCGCCGGCCGCTCGAAACCTTCGGGCGCCTCGACGTCTGGGTCAACAACGCGGCGGTGGCCGCGCTGGGCGATTTCGAGGCGATGCCGCCCGACGTGTTCCGTCGCGTGATCGACGTGGACTTCTTCGGCTATGTGCACGGCGCGCGCGCCGCCATCGCGCAATTCCGCGCGCAGGGTCACGGCGTCATCGTGAACGTGGCGTCGATGCTGGGCAAGGTCGCGATGCCCTACTACACGCCCTACGTCGCCGCGAAGTTCGCCGTGGTCGGCTTCTCGGAGTCGCTGCGAGAGGAGCTGCTTGGCACGGGCATCGACGTGGTGACCATCATGCCGGCGGCAATGGACACGCCCTTCTTCGAGCACAGCGCGAACTATACCGGGCGCGCGCTGAAACCGCCGCGCCCGGTGTACGACCCGGAGCGCGTGGCGGAGAGCATCGTGACCGCCGCCAGCCGCCCGCGCCGCGAGCGTTTCGTCGGCGGCGCCGGGCGCGCCTTTCACCTGCTGCATCTGCTCGCGCCCGGCCTCTACGAGCGCGCGGCCCGCCTCGTCACCGATTACGACCACTTTCAGGACGTGCCGGCGGCGCCGACATCCGGCGCCGTGCTCGCGCCCATGGCCGAGGGTACCGAGGTGCGCGGCGGCTGGCGCGCGGCGCGCTCGCACCGCGGGAAGCGGGCCGCGCTCGGCGTGGCCCTCGTCGTCCCGGCCGTGCTCGCCTGGCGGGCGACGCGCCGAGCCGCCTGATGCGGCGGCCGCTCCTCGAGCGGCAATGGCGCATGGTCGGCGGCCTCGCCGTCCACGCCCGCGTGACCGAGCGCGTGCCGGCGTGGTTTCCCGCGATCGTGCTCGTGCACGGCATCGGCGTGTCGAGCCGGTACCTGTGCGCCCTGGCCCGTGAGCTCGCGCCGTTCTATCGGGTCTTCGCCGTCGATCTCCCCGGCTTCGGCCGCAGCGAGCGACCGTCACGGCCGCTCGGCCTCGTCGAGCTGGCCGAGGGGCTGGCGGCGTGGATGCGCGCGACCGGCCTTCGCTCGGCCACGGTTGTCGGCAACTCGTTCGGCGCGCAGATCGGCGTCGAGCTCGCCGTGCGGCGTCCGCGGCTGGTCGAGCGTCTCGTGCTGATCAGCCCCACTCCCGATCCCGCGTACCGGACGCGACGTCAGCAGCTCCTGCGGCTTCTGCTCGACGCGATCCGCGAGCCCGTCTCGCTTCTCGGTCTCGTGGTCAGCGACTATCTGCGCTGTGGCGCTCGCGCCGCGCTGAACGCACTCGCGGAGGCGCTCGCTCATCCGCTCGAGACACGGCTGTCGAACGTCGTGGCGCCCGCGCTGGTCGTGCGCGGCACCCGGGATCCGCTCGTGAGCGCCGCGTGGGCGGCGCGGGTGGCGTCCGAGCTCCCCGCCGGTCGCCTCGTCGTGGTACCCGGCGTGGCGCACGCCGCGCACTACGCAGCGCCGCGCGCGGTGGCGCGCACCATCCGACGGTTCGTGGACGAGCAGTCGGCGGCGCGCGCGGCCGTCGCGTAAGTCGAGCGCCTACATCAGCTCGCGAACCTTCGTGACGATGGCGGCGCGGCCGATTCCGTAGCGCTCGAGCAGCTTCTTCGGGGGGCCGCTGCGGGGAATCTCACGCACCGCCAGCCGATGGACGCGCACCTCCGTGTCGCCGAGGGCTTCGAGCACCGCGGCGCCGATGCCACCTTCCATGTAGTGATCTTCGACGGTGAGCACGCCCTGCGGGCAGGCGCGACCCGCCTCCAGCAGGGCCGCGACGTCGACGGGCTTGACGCAGTAGAGGTCGATGACGCGCACCGCGATGCCGTCGCCCGCGAGCTCGTCGTGCGCGGCCAGCGCCTCGTGGAGGGTGATGCCGGCCGCCACGATGGCCACGCGATCGCGGTCACTCCGGCGGAGGACCTTCAGGCCGCCCACCGTGAAGGCGGCGTCCTCCGGATAGATCGCCGGCGTCTTGCCGCGCGTGGTGCGGATGTACACGGGCCCCTTGCGCGACGCCGCCAGCTGCACGGCGGCATCCGTGGAGACGCCGTCGCTCGGATAGAGCACGACCGCCTCGGGGATCGCGCGGAAGAAGGCGAGATCTTCCAGCGCCATCTGCGAGGGCCCGTCCTCACCGATGGAGACACCGGCGTGCGAGCCACAGAGCTTCACGTTCGAGCGCGAGATCCCAGCCATGCGGATCTGGTCGGCCGCGCGCTCGAGAAAGCACGCGAACGACGAGGCGAACGGGATGAAGCCCTGCGCGGCGAGACCCGCCGCCGTGCTCACCATGTTCTGCTCGGCGATGAAGCACTCCACGAAGCGCTCGGGGAACCGCTGCATGAAGGCCTCGGCGAACGTCGAGTTCTTCACGTCGCCGTCGAGCGCGACCACCCGCGGATCCGCCTCGCCGAGGCGCACGAGCGCGTGACCGTACGCCTCGCGGGTGGCGATCTCGCCGGTGAGCGGATCTCCGGCCAGCGGTTGGACGATCGGCTTCGCGAGCGAGCGGCGGCGTGGGCGGCGGACGGGCGGCGCCGGCAGGCGATGACGTCGCTGCTCGAGCTCGGCGACGACCTTCTCGGCCGCGTCGCTCGGGAGCGCCTTGCCGTGCCAGCCGGGAAGCCCCTCGACGCCGATGAGGCCTTTGCCCTTGACGGTCCGCGCCAGGATAACGCTGGGCGCGCCGCGACCGCGGGTCGCGCGCCGCACCGCGGTGGTGATCTGCGCCATGTCGTGCCCGTCGATGACCACCGTGCGCCAGCCGAACGCGGCGAACCGCCGCTGATAGGTCCGCATGTCGTGATCCAGCATGGTGGGTCCGGACTGGCCCAGGCCGTTCACGTCGACGATGCCAATGAGATTGTCAACCTTGGCGTGGGCGGCCAGCGCCGCCGCTTCCCACACCGAGCCTTCGGCGACCTCACCGTCGCCCATCAAAACGAAGACGCGTGCGTCCGTCCGGGCCAGGCGCGCGCCGAGAGCCAGGCCCAGGCCGACGCCGAGGCCCTGGCCGAGCGAGCCGGTCGCGACATCCACGAAAGGAAGCCGCGGCGTGGGATGACCCTCGAGATCGCTGTCGATCTGACGGAGCTGTGTGAGATCGTGGCGGTCCACCAGACCGACGGCGGCCCAGGCGGCGTAGAGCAGCGGCGCCGCATGGCCCTTGCTCAGCACGAAGCGATCGGACACCGGATCGCGCGGGTGGTCGGGATCGATGCGCATCGCGTCGAAGAACACGGCCGCCGTCAGGTCCGCGGCGGACGCGCACGACGTCGGATGGCCGCTGCCGGCGGCCGTGGTCGCGCGCACACTGTCGATGCGCAGCTGGGTGGCAACGTCTTCGAGAGCCAGCAGGCGGGCGTCGGTCGGCATGCTCACAGCCATGCGCTCGATCGGGCTGCAATGCAAGCGCCATCGCTCTCGGTGGCACTTTCGCTGCATGATTTACGCATCACGTATGGAACCAATCGAGCGGAGATACTACGGCAACGAGCGTTATCGAGAGCGCGAGCGCGAGCGGCGCACCCGTCATCCCGGCCCCGAAGTCGGATACCAGATCGGCCCGATCGCCGGCGGCGGCGACATCGCATTCGCCCCCGGACCGCACGTGGGTCGCGGTCCGCGCGACTATCGACGCTCCGATCGGCGCATCCTGGAGGACGTCTGCGACTGGCTGGCCGGCGACTCCCGCGTCGACGCGCGCGAGATCGATGTCCGCGTGCGCGACGCCGATGTCACTCTGGAGGGCGCCGTCAGCGATCGCCGGATGCGGCGGCTCGCTGAAGACATCGCGGCCGCCGTCCCCGGCGTGCGCGACGTCTTCAATCAGCTGCGCGTCGAAGCTCGCGGCCGCGCCTGATCAGCGACGCGCGTGCGCGGCCAGCACGTGGGCGACGCAGGCGGTCACGCGGACACCCGTCGGCAGGTGCACGAACTCGTTGGGGCCGTGGGCGTTGGAGCCCGGACCCATGACGCCGGTGATCATGAACTGCGCCCGCGGATAACGCTCGCCCAGCATGGCCATGAACGGAATGGAGCCGCCGAGGCCGTTGAACATGGCCGGCGTCCCGAAGTACGCGTGCGACGCCTCCTGCATCGCCTCGCTCAGCCATCGCTCCGTCGGCGGCGCGTCCCAGCCCGTGCCCGGCGCCTCCACCTCGAACGTGACGTGGGCGCCGTACGGCGGATCCGACTCGAGCGTCTGCTTCACGCGCTGCGCGGCGTGCGCGGCATTCACCGTGGGCGGCAGACGCAGGGAGAGCTTGGCCACCGTCTTCGGCCGGAGCACGTTGCCACCGTCGGCCGGCTTCGGTAGCCCGTCGGCGCCCGTGATCGAAAGCGCCGGCCGCCACGTTCCGGCGAGCACGCGCTCGAGCGGATCCTCGTGCGCGAGCCGCATGCCCGGCACCAGCGGGTAGAGCGCGGCAACGTTCTTGCCGTTCAACTCGGCCACCGCGCGCGCCTGCTCGAGGCGCTCGCCCGGGACGTCGACGTGCAGATCGGGCAGCCGGACTTCGCCCGTGCGCTCGTCCTCGAGACGGGACAGCAGCGAGCGCAGGATTCGAAACGACGAAGGCACCACGCCGCTCGCGAAGCCGGAGTGAATGCCTTCGCGCAGCACCTCGACGGTCAGCACGCCGTTCATCACGCCGCGGAGGGACGTCGTGCACCAGAGGTGCTCGTAGTCGGCGCAGCCCGAGTCGAGACACACGATCAGGCTCGGCGTGCCAATGCGCGTGGCGAGGGCGTCGACGTAGGCCGGCAGGTCGTAGGACCCGCTCTCCTCGCAGGCTTCGATCAGCACCACGCAGCGTGCGTGCGGGATCTGCTGTCGCTCGAGCGCCTCGATGGCCGTGAGGGCGGCGAAGGCCGCATACCCGTCGTCGCCGGCGCCACGGCCGAAGAGCTTGTCGCCGCGTCGCACCGGCGTCCACGGTCCCAGGCCGGCATCCCAGCCCACCATCTCGGGCTGCTTGTCGAGATGACCATAGAGCAGCACCGTGTCGCCGTGCCCGGGCACTTCCATGTAGATGAGGGGCGTGCGGTCGGGCAGTCTTACCACCTCCACGCGGAGACCGGGGATCGGTCGCGCGCGACACCATGCCTCGATCATCGCCACCGCGCGGTCGATCTGACCGTGCGCCTTCCACTCAGGGTCGAAGTGCGGCGACTTGGCCGGGATCTTCACGTACTCGCTGAGCGTCGGCACGATCGCGGTGTCCCAGGTCGTCTGCGAGAAGGCGAGCGTGGTCTTCGTGTCCATCACTTCGCCCCCGTTCGCGCGTGGGCGAGCACGCTCCACACGCGCTCGCCCTTGAGCGGCATGTCGAGATGGCGGACGCCAAACGGCTTGAGCGCATCCACCACCGCGTTGACGATGGCGGGCGTGGATCCGATGGTGGCCGCCTCGCCGATTCCCTTGGCGCCCATCGGATTGAACGGCGTCGGCGTGACCGTTTGATCGGTGGTGAAGAGCGGCAGATCTTCTGCGTGCGGCACCGCGTAATCCATGAGCGAGCCGGTCAGCAGCTGTCCCTCGCGATCATAGACGAGCTCCTCCATGAGCGCCTGAGCGATGCCCTGCGCGAGCCCGCCGTGGACCTGACCGGCAACGAGCATCGGGCTGATGCGAACGCCACAGTCGTCGACGGACACGAACTCCCGCACCCGCGTGTGCCCGGTGTCGCGGTCGATCTCGACGACGGCCACGTGCGCGCCGAAGGGATAGACGAGCTGGGGCGGCCGGAAGAAATCCGTCGCCTCCAGCCCGGATTCCATTCCTTCCGGCAACCCTTCCGCATACGCTTTGGGCGCGATCTGCGCGAGCGTGAGCGCCTTGGACGGCACCCCCTTGACCTGGTACTTGCCGCCGTCGAAGACGACGTCGTCGGGCGCCGCCTCGAGCATGTGCGCGGCGATCCGCCGGGCCTTCTGCTGGACCTTCAGGCTGGCGCCGATGATGGCCGAGCCGCCCACGGCGAGACTGCGGCTGCCGCCGGTGCCGTTCCCGATCGGCGTGTTCAGGGTATCGCCGTGACGGACCACGACCTTGTCGAAGTCCACGCCGAGGTGATCGGCGATGATCTGCGCAAAGGTCGTCTCGTGGCCCTGTCCGTGCGCCGACGTCCCCGTGTACGCGGTGACGCTGCCGCCGGGCTCCACGCGGACCACCGCGCTCTCGAACGGACCGAAGCCACACATCTCCACGTACACGGCCATGCCGACACCGAGCAGCATGCGATCGTTGCGATCGCGCCGCTCCTTTTGCTCGTTGCGGACCTTCTGGTAATGCGCGATCTCCAGCGCTTTCGTCAATGCGCGGTCGTACTCGCCGCTGTCGTACTTCTGACCGGTCGGCGTGGTGTACGGAAACGCGCTCGGCGGGATGAAGTTACGCCGCCGCACTTCCTCCGGCGGCTTGCCGAGGTCGTAGGCGATCACGTCGACCAGCCGCTCGAGGTAATAGGCGGCCTCCGGCCGTCCGGCACCGCGGTACGCGGCGACCGGGGTGGAATTCGTGAACACGCACGTCGACTTCAAATCGACGTCGGTGACCTTGTAGACGCCGACACCCATCAGCAGCGTGAGGTCTGGAATGAAGGTGAAGACCGGATAGGCGCCGATGTCGGCGATCACGTGCATCCGCAGCGCCCGGATCGTGCCGTCGGCGTCCACGGCCGCCTCGAGATCGGTGACCTGCGCGCGGCCGTGCGTGGTGGACGTCATGTGCTCCACGCGCGTTTCCGTCCACCGCACCGGTACGCGATGGCGCTTGGCGATGACGGCCAGGGTCGCGTCCTCCGGATAGATGCCGAACTTCACGCCGAAGCCGCCGCCGACCTCCGGCGCGATGACCCGTACGGTGTGCTGCTCGACGCCGAGCAGCGTGGCCAGGTCATTGCGAAGGTTGTGAGGCGCCTGGTGCGTCGCCCACACCGTCACGCCGCCCACGAGCGGATCGGGCATCGCCAGCACCGCGCGCGGCTCCATCGGCACTCCGCACAATCGCTGGCTGATCATCCGCTGCTTGATGACCTTGTGCGCCTTCGCGAACGCCGCGTCGGGATCGCCAACCTTGATGGTCGTCTCGTGCTCGACGTTGTTCTTGGCATCGTCGTGAAGCTGGGGCGCGCCATCCTTCAACGCGCTCAGCTGATCGCCGAGCGCCGGCAGCGGCTCCCACTCGACCGCGACGTCGGCGGCGGCGTCGACGGCGAGCGCTTCCGAGGCCGCCAGCACGGCGGCCACCGGCTCGCCGACGTAGCGAACCGTGCCGGTCGAGAGCGGATAGTGCTTGCGACCCACGCTCGCGTCCGTCCCACCGCCTCCGCCTTCCGCGCTCGGCCCCCCGAGCGGAATCGGCTGGCAATACGCCTTGATGTCCTGCCCCGTGATCACGCGGAAGACACCCGGCCGCGCCGTCGCTCGCGACGCGTCGATGCGACCGAGCTTCGCGTGCGCGTGCGGGCTGCGGACGAAGGCGACGTACTGCATGCCGGGCACGGTGATGTCGCCGACGTACGCCGACGTGCCGGTGACGAGGCGGGGATCTTCCTTGCGCTTGACTTCCGCGCCCATGAGCCGGGGAGTGGCGGATGACATGCTCGGTTCCTTTCGTGAGAGTCCCCGGAGAATAGACATCCCGCGGCGCCCAACGCAAGCCGGGCACTCCGGGAGTAAGATGCGCGCCGACAGGAGGCTGCCATGACCGACGACCGCCGCGCGCAGTTCGAGGCCGAATGCCGCGCCGCGGGCCTGACACTCAGCGCCCGCGATCGCGAGCTGCTCTACGACATGTGGGTGGACTGGCTTCCGCAGCGCGACCGCCTGCGCGCGGAAGTGCCGACGCCGGAGGAAGAGCCATGGCGATGACCATCGCCGATCTCGACCTGCACGGCGTGAGTGACGCGCTCGCGCGGCGCGACGTGACATCGGTTCAGGCTACCGAGGAATACCTCGGCCGGATCGAGCGACACGACTCCGTGCTGCGCGCGTACATCACGGTGATGGCCGATCACGCGCTGGCGCGCGCGAAGGCCGCCGACGCCGAGGCCGAGCGTGGCCGGCGACGCGGCCCGCTTCACGGCGTGCCGATCGCCGTGAAAGACCTGATCGCGGTCGCGGGCGTGCGCATGACGAGCGGCTCCCAGCTCTTCGCCGATCACGTGGCGACGCGCGACGCCTTCGTCACGCGACGTCTGTACGATGCCGGCGCCGTCATCCTCGGCAAGCTGGCCATGCACGAGTGGGCATTCGGCCGTCCGGCCACCGAGGGCTCCTTCCCCACGGGCCGTAATCCGTGGGACGTCCGCCGCGCACCCGCGGGATCGTCCTCGGGCTCCGCGGTCGCCGCCGCCGCGGGCCTCTGTGCCGGCGCGCTCGGGTCGGACACCGGCGGCTCCATCCGCGGGCCGGCGTCGATGACCGGTCTCGTCGGCCACAAGCCGACGTACGGTCTCGTGAGCCGCAGCGGCGTGCTGGCGATGTGCTGGTCGCTTGACCATGTCGGTCCGATGACGCGCGGCGTGTGGGACAGCGCCGCGCTGCTCCAGACGATCGCGGGTGCCGATCCGGACGACACGACGACACGGAGCGCGAAAGTGCAGGACTACCTGAGCGGCCTGGAGACGGGCGCGCGCGGCCTGCGCCTGGGAGTGCTGCGCCGCTTCTACGTCGAGTATCCACAGCTCGATGACGAGGTGCGCGCGGCCGCGCTCCAGGCGTTCGATGTGCTGGCGTCCGAGGGCGCCACACTCGGCGACGTGGACGCGCCGTCGCTCGATCTCTCGATGGCGGCGTGGGCGCCGTTCCTCGCCGAGACCTACGAATACCACGCGCAGAACCTCCGCACACGGCCCGAGGGCTATCGCGAGAGTCTGCGGCCGCGCCTGTACATGGGGGCGCTGTTCAGCGGCGCCGACTATCTCCGGGCGCAGCGACTGCGCGAGCGCTTCCGTCGCGAGGTCGCGGCGCTCTTCGACCGCGTCGACCTGCTCGTCTTTCCGGGACAGATGACGCCGGCGGTGCGCTTCGAGGACTTCCCGATGACGGGCCTCGCGCCCGCCTCACTCCGCTTCACCGCTCCGTGGAACCTTCTCGGGCTGCCTGCCGTCACGGTCCCCTGCGGCTTCACGCGCGGCGGGCTGCCCGTGTCGATCCAGATCGTCGGTCGCCCATTCGACGACGCCGCGGTGCTCCGGCTGGCGCGCGCGTACGAGCGCCTCACCGACTGGCACGCCCGGCGCCCCGATCCGGCGGGCTGGCGGCTCTGACGTGGACGCATACCGCGCGGTCGTCGACGAGTGCGACCGGCACGCGCTCGTGCCGCGGAGCGAACGGCGCGGTGACCCGCTCGTGCACGACGATCGCCGTGATGCGCGGGGCTCGCGGCGCTCGTAGGCGCTGAATTTGCAGCCGCAGGCCCCGCGGAGGTATCAGACGATGGCGAAGCGCTCCGGCGGCAGAACGAAGCGAACGGGCGGACGGAAGATGCGGGCAGCGGCGAGCACCCGTGGACGATCGACTCGGGGCGGCAATCGCGGCGGCAACAATGGCACCAGCAACGACGGTCGACGCTCCACGTCGGGCAACGGCCGCCGCCGGTCCGCTGGCCGCGCGCGATGATGACGATCGTGACTCGCGTGACGTTGCGCGAAGGCAGCGAGCCGAAGTGGGACGCGACGATGAAGGCGCGCATGGAATCCGCACGCGCTCAGCCCGGGTGGGTCGGTGGTCAGCTCGCCATTCCGCTCGACGGGCCGAACTCACGCGTGATCATCGGCACGTGGGAGACACGCGCCGACTGGGAAGCCTGGCACACCGATCCGAAATTCCAGGAGACGCGCGAGCAGCTGAGAGGCCTCGAGACCCGCTCGAGCGAGGAGTGGTGGCACGAAGTCGTCAGCGACCTCCGCCGCGACAACACCACGCGGCAGGCCGCGTAGCCGTGCTCAGCTAGCCGCGCGCATGCCGGAGCGCATCTCGAACTCCTCCTGGAGGAGGAGGGAGGCGTTCGCGATGCGCGCCATCTTCCCGCAGTAATAACAGTGGATGAACGCCGGCTCGTGGCCGATGAAGGTGCTGTGACACTTCACACACCGATCGAGGGGCTGCGCAAGGAACCGCTTCGCCGCGCGCTCGAGAACGATCTCCGGATCGAGCAGTGAGACGACGCGCGCACCGACGCGCGACGCCGGCGGCGCGGCCACCGTCGCCGGCGTCCTCTTCTTCGCCGGTGCCCGTTTCATGGCGCAGGCATTGTACATGAACGCCTTGCGCGCAAGCACCTTGCCGAGCGCGCGCGCCTGCGCGATCATCGGCGCCACAACCATCGGACCCACAACCATCAGCGCCAGGACGTCGGAGCCACAACCATCGGCGCCACAACGATCGGAGCCAGGACGTCGGAGCCACGACCATCTCGAACAGGCCACCCACGCCTCGAGCCGAGCACACGCGCTCGCTACAAACGGCGAGCACACGCGCTCGCTACAAAGGACACCCATGACACCACCCGTCGATCCCAACGAAGTCCTCATGACCGGCGAGAACTCGTTCATCCGGCTGAGCAGCGATGGCGGCAAGACACTGTCTGATCGGTTCAGCCACTGGCGCGTGCTGTGGTGCCCCGACGGCGCCGGCCACGCGCTGTTCGTCGATTCGACCCTGCTCGGCGGGCAGCCGCGCGTCTATTCCGACAATCCCGCCGTCGCCCGCTGGCTGCAGAAGACGATCGAGACGATCCTCTATCCGAAGTTCGCCGACACGAGTCTGCCCATCGTGCAGGCTCAGTTCACTCGCGCCGGCTCACCGCCACAGCCGGCGACCGAGACGATCGTCGGCGGCGGCGATCGCATCGTCATGACGTGGTCGGACACGATCACGCCGTTCGTCCTGAACGCGCCGCCCGGATTTCAGAACCGGCCGATCGGCGTGTTCAGCACCTTTTTCCCGGCCCGCTCCGCGCGCGTGGAGCTGAACGGCAAGGCTCCGGACGGCAAGGTCTTCGCCGAGACGCGCGGCGACCGTCAGTCGTCGAGCGCCTGTCTTGCGTGGTCGGAGAGCTGGGTCAAGCCGCGCACCTGAGCGCGCCGACGGGCCGGTGGATGCGCGTCGTCCGCCGGCCCGCACGGCGACACCGGATGTTACAGTTGTCCGTATGAGCGAGCCGGACAAGCGCGGCAACTTCATCCGGGAGATCATCGAGGAGCACAACCGCACCGGCCGTTTCGGCGGCGCCGTGGTGACCCGATTTCCGCCGGAGCCCAACGGCTACCTGCACATCGGGCACGCCAAGGCCATTCACATCGACTTCGGTCTGGCGCGCGATTACGGCGGTCGCTGTCACCTGCGCTTCGACGACACGAACCCCACGAAGGAGAGCCAGGAGTACGTCGACGCCATCATGGCCGACGTCCGGTGGCTCGGCTGGGACTGGGGCACGCATCTCTACCATGCGAGCGATTACTTCGAGCAGCTCTACGCGTGGGCGGAGCAGCTCATCCGTGCGGGCAAGGCCTACGTCGACGACCTCAGCGCCGACGAGATCCGCGCGTATCGCGGCACGCTGACCGAGGCGGGTCGCCCATCGCCCTATCGCGACCGCGCGGTGGAGGAAAACCTCGATCTCTTCCGGCGGATGCGAGCCGGCGAGTTTGCCGACGGCAGCAAGACGCTGCGCGCGAAGATCGACATGGCGAGCGGCAACATCAATCTGCGTGACCCGGTCATGTATCGCATCCGCAAGGCCACGCATCAGCGGACGGGTGACCGCTGGTCGATCTATCCGATGTACGACTGGGCGCACGGCCAGAGCGACTCCATCGAGGGCGTCACGCACTCGATCTGCACGCTCGAGTACGCGGACCATCGTCCGCTCTACGACTGGTACCTCGACGCCCTCGGTATCTTCCATCCGCAGCAGATCGAGTTCGCGCGGCTGAACGTCTCCCACACGGTGATGTCCAAGCGCAAGCTCCTGCAGCTCGTGGAGGACGGCGTCGTGAGCGGCTGGGATGATCCGCGCATGCCCACGATCGCCGGCCTGCGCCGCCGCGGCTACACCGCGGAGGCCATCGCCGATTTCTGCGAGCGCATCGGGGTCGCCAAGTCCGACAACACCGTGGAGCTGGCGCTGCTCGAGCACTGCGTGCGCGACCATCTGAACCGCACGGCCGAGCGGCGGATGGCCGTGCTGCACCCGCTGAAGCTCGTCATCGACAGCTATCCGGAGGGCCAGGTCGAGTGGATGGAGGCCGTGAACAACCCGGAGGATCCCGGCGCCGGCACGCGCAAGGTTCCGTTCACGCGCGAGCTGTGGATCGAGCAGGACGATTTCCGTGATCCGGCGCCGCCGAAGTACTTCCGGCTGTCCCCGGGCGCCGAGGTCCGACTGCGCTATGCCTATGTCGTCAGGTGCACGGGCGTCGAGCGCGATGCCGCCGGCAACGTCGTGGCCGTGCACGCCACCCACGATCCGGCCACGCGCGGTGGCGAAGCGCCGAGAAAGATCAAAGGCACGATTCATTGGGTCTCCACCGCCCACGCGGTCGAGGCCGAGGTGCGCCTGTACGACACGCTCTTCTCCTCACCGAAGCCGGACGACACGGAGGACTGGGCGGCCGGCATCAATCCCGCCTCGCTGGAGACGCTGAGTGGCTGTCGCGTCGAGCCCGCGCTCGTCGAGGCCGCGCCCCCGGCGCGCTTTCAGTTCGAGCGCACCGGCTACTTCGCCGCCGACTCGCGCGACTGGCGTCTCGGGCGGCCGGTGTTCAACCGGACGGTCGGTCTGCGCGATACCTGGGCGAAGATCGAGGGCGGGTCCGCGCGGTAATCGGCCGCCTTTGCAGCCGGTTGCAAAGCTTGACGTTCTCCCCGGGGTTGACTAGGGTTGCGGCGTGTACGCTGCCCATTTCGGGCTGACAGAACGGCCGTTCTCGCTCGCCCCTGACCCACGCTACTTGTTCCTCAGCGCCGGTCACCGGGAGGCGCTGGCGCACCTCGTCTACGGACTGCAAGGCGGCGGGTTCGTCCAGCTGACGGGTGAGGTCGGCACCGGCAAGACCACCGTCTGCCGGGCGCTGCTCGACCAGCTTCCTCCCGAGGTCGATGTGGCGATGATCTTTACGCCGCGGCTCACGGCCGTGGAGCTGCTGGCCGCCGTGTGCGCCGAGCTCCATCTCGACACGCCGCCTGGTACCAGCAGCGTGAAGGTCCTCATCGACGCACTGTCGAAGAAGCTGCTGGACGCCCACGCCAAGGGCCGCCGCACGGTCGTGATCATCGACGAGGCGCAGAACCTGAGCATGGACGTGCTGGAGGAGCTGCGCCTGCTCACGAACATCGAGACGACGCGCGAAAAGCTGCTGCAAGTCATTCTCATCGGGCAGCCAGAGCTCGTCGAGCTGATGCAACGACCCGAGCTGCGACAGCTCGGACAGCGCGTCACGGCGCGGTATCACCTGCGCCCCTTCACGTTCGCAGAGACGAACGCCTACGTCGCGCACCGGCTCGAAGTGGCGGGTCAGCGCGACTCGATGTTCACGCGCGGGGCCCTGCGCGCGGTGCATCGTCGCTCGGGTGGCGTACCCCGGCTGATCAACAACATCTGTGACCGCGCACTGCTGGGCGCGTTCGCGACCGGCAAGCGACGCGTGACGGCGACCATCGTGCGCCGGGCGGCGACCGAAGTTCTCGGCCCGGGAGCCGGTCGGTACTGGCTCGAGGCCGGCGTGGCGGCGGGCGTGGTGATGGCCGTGCTCGGTGGGGCGGCCATGCTGCGGCCGAACTCCATCCAGTACGTGAGCGACTGGTGGGCCAAGCGCATCATGCCGCCCGCGGTGGCCATGGCGCCGACGAGCGCGGCCATCGCCCCGCCCTCGCCGAGCGTTCCGCCGGTGGCCGTCCCCGCGGCAGTGGCGCCGACGCCAAAGCCGACGCTCGCGGCGCTTCTCGACACGAGAACGCGCGACCGCGACGCCGCCTTCACGAAGCTCGTTGCCGTATGGGGCGAGGAATACGCGACGCGACCGGGCGAGACGGGCTGCGACGTCGCGCGACGCGCCGGCCTCCGCTGCCTGATGAAGACGGGCACCTGGAAGGTGCTTCGACGGCTCGACCTGCCGGCGATGCTCACGCTCGCGACACCGGACGGTGAGCAGCACTACGTGACGATGACGGCCCTCCAGGACGACGCGGCCACCCTGGACATCGCCGGCGAGACGATCATGCTGCCGCTCACCGAGATCGAGCAATTCTGGGACGGCGCGTTCGTCGCCCTCTGGCGCACGCCGGGACTCACGAGCACCGATCTGAGACCCGGCACGAGCAGCCGCGACGTCGCCTGGCTTCGGCAGCAGCTGGCGAACGGCAGCAGCGGCGAGCGGACGACGGTGTACGACGACGAGCTGAAGCGTCGGGTCGTGGCGTTTCAGCGCGCGAATGGCCTGACGCCGGATGGCATCGTCGGCGACGAGACGCTCGTGAGGCTCACGGCGATGTCCACCGACGCGCGAATGCCCTCGCTCTCCAAGCCAGGGCCCTGAACGTGTCCTACATACTGGACGCGCTCAAGAAGGCGGCGGAGCAGCGTGACGCTCACGTCCCCGCGATGCGCCGCCTCTTCTCGCCAGCGCCCGAGGCCACGGATTCACCGCGCTGGCGGCTGCCCGCCGTCGCCGGCGGCGCCGCCGCCGCCGGCGCGATCGTCGCCGTCTGGGTGCTGTGGCCGACACCGCCCGCGGTGACGTCGAACGCGGCGACGGCACCGGTCGTGGCCGCGCGCGCCGAGCCTGCACCGGCCGTGGCGCTGGAAACGCCGGCGCCTCCCCCGGTGCGTACGCCGCCGAGACCGGCGGTTTCCGAGAAGCCGACCATCGCCAAGCGCCCGCCGCCCGAGCCGGTGCCGCCAGTACGATCACAACAGACCGCCGTGGACCCGGTCGCCGCGCAGCCGCAGCCGAGCGAGTCCGTCGCCCCCCGGCCACAGCCGAACGAGTCGGTCGCGCCGAGACCGCAGCCGAGCGAGTCGGCCGCCTCGCGGACACAGCGGACCGAATCCCCTGCGCCGCCGCAGGCCGCGGTGCCGCCCGCGATCGGTGCGGCGCGGCCGACGCCGGTTCCGGCGGTGACGGCGGCGCCCGCAACCGCTTCGCGCGAGGCGGGC
>DASTCJ010000091.1:0-15010 GCA_035605575.1 Candidatus Methylomirabilota bacterium | reverse complement strand
CATGCTGGGGCTACAAGTCTGGGCGCATGGGCTCTACCAAGCCACACGGGCGACAGGTCACGCGCCCGGCCACACGCACGACTGAGAGCGCTAAGCCTGCGGTTGCCCTGAACCAGGAAGTCTATGAGCACGTGAGCAAGGACGCCAAATCGCTGTGGCAGATGGCGCTCTTCGCGTTCGCCGTCGCGGCCTTGGCCGTGGGCAGCGTCCTGCACTTCGCTACGGCCAGCGATGCCGACCGGTGGGCATGGGCAGCCGCCACGGCCGTGGTTCTGATCGCGACGTTCGTCTCCGTCCTGAGAACGCTCTTGCGACGGGAGACAGGCGTCGACGTCGTCGCTGCCCTGGCGATGGCGGGCGCGCTGTTCCTTGGCGAGTACCTCGCGGGCGCCATCATCGCGGTCATGCTCACCGGCGGCGCTGTGCTCGAGCGCTTCGCCATCACGCGCGCCCGCCGGCAGCTCTCCGCTCTTCTGGAGCGCGCGCCACGCGTAGCCCACCGCCGAGCTGGAGCCGACATCATCGACGTCGACGTCGCCCAGATCGTCCTCGGCGATGTCGTCGTCGTCAAGCCGGGTGAGGTCGTTCCCGCGGACGGCATCGTGACCTCGGGCACCGCCGTGCTCGACGAGGCCGCGTTGACGGGCGAATCCAAGCCGGTGCAGATCGACATGGGGGCCCCAGTTCGCAGCGGCGGGACGAACGCGGGCAGCCCGTTCGAGCTGCGCGTCACTGCGTCCGCCGCCCAGAGCACGTATGCGGGCATCATCCGCCTGGTGAAAGCGGCAGAGGAATCGAAGGCACCCTTCGTTCGGCTCGCGGACCGGTATGCACTCGGCTTCCTCGGGCTCACCCTTGCGCTTGCGGCGTTCGCATGGCTCGCAGAAGGAAGTCCGATCCGCGCGCTCGCCGTGCTCGTGGTCGCGACGCCATGTCCGCTCATCCTGGCCGCGCCGGCGGCGATCATCGCCGGCGTGTCACGGGCGGCGAAGCACGGGATCATCATCAAGGGCGGCGGCCCCCTCGAGACGCTGGCGCGCGCCAAGGTGCTCCTGCTCGACAAGACCGGGACGGTCACCTCCGCGCGGCCGCAGGTCGTGGCGGTCGAGACGTTCGGGCAAATTTCCTCTGACGATGTCGTCCGTCACGCCGCGTCCGTCGAGCAACTCTCCGTGCACCCGTTCGCGCCGGCCATCCTCGCCGAGGCGCGCAGCCGGGGCGTCGATCCGACCTTCCCCGCGGCCGTGCGTGAGCAAGCGGGGACCGGCATCGCCGGGAACGTCGATGGACATCGTATCGCCGTCGGTCAGCTCGCGTTCGTGGCTCCAAACGCACCGCGCACGCCTGAGCTTCGGTCCATCGAGCTGCGTACCGCGGTTGAGGGCTCGTCGAGCGTCTATGTCTCCATCGATGGTTCCCTCGCGGGCGTGCTCCTCCTGCAGGACCCGATTCGTCCCGAGGTGCCGCGCGCTCTTCGCTCACTACGGGCCGCTGGTGTGCGCCGGATCCATATGGTCACCGGCGACCACCCCGACGTGGCCGAGCTCGTGGGAGATGCACTCGGCGTCGACCGCGTGTTCGCAGAACGAACGCCAGAGGAGAAGGTCGAGGTCATCAAGGCCGTACGTGCCGAAGGCGTCACGGCGATGATCGGCGACGGCATCAACGATGCGCCGGCGCTCGCTCTGGCCGACATCGGCATTGCCATGGGTGCGCGCGGCGCGACGGCGGCCTCGGAAGCCGCGGACGTCGTGCTCACCGCGGACCGGCTCGAGGGGCTGCTCGTCGCAACGCGCATCGCGCAGCGCACACGGCGCATCGCCCTGGAGAGCGTCTTCGTGGGAATGGGCCTTTCGCTCGCGGCCATGGTGTTCGCCGCCGCGGGGTATGTCACGCCGGTCGCCGGAGCCGTCCTCCAGGAGGGTATCGACGTCCTCGTGATTCTGAACGCGCTGCGTGCGCTGGGCGGCGGGGGCCTCTTCGCACGGAAGCCGGGGGAGGCCAAGGGCCTCGCGCAAGGACTCTCCTCGGCGCACCGCTCGCTCCGGCCGCACATCGGCGAGCTCGCGGCGCTGGCTGCGCGCCTCGACTCATTGCCGCCGCCGGACGCCCGCGCACAGCTCGAGCGACTGCGCGACATGCTCGAGAAAGAGTTGCTTCCACACGAGCGCGAGGAGCAACGGACGGCTTACCCCTTGCTCGGCAAGATGCTCAAGGCGGAGGACCCGACCGGGCCGCTCATCCAGACACATCACGAGATCCATCGGCTGACGCGGCTCTTCGGACGTCTGGTCGCACAGCTTCCCGCTGAGGGACCGGGGCCGGAGGACTTGCGCGACCTGCGGCGCGCCCTGTACGGCCTGCATGCCATCCTCACGCTTCACTTCGCGCAAGAGGAGGAGCTCTACAGCTTGTTCGAGGCGTGAGAAGAGTCGCGTGGACTCGCGGGGTGGCGGGGCAGCATGAGCCGCCCCGCCCGCTTTTCCTACTCGAAGACCAGCTTGACGACCGATGGTACGTAGGCGTGCCGCACTTGCGCGTTGTCGAAGACCGCCACGCCGAACGCATACTCCTTCGTCAGGTCGTTGAACTGCACATCGTAGGCGCTGCCAGTCACGAGCTTGCGCCACATGACGATCGTGTACATGCCGTCCTTCCAGGCGACTGTCGCCGAGATGTCCCCACGATCGCCGGTGAACGGTGCCACGATGATGCCCGGCACCTCGTCGCCGGCCTTGTACTTCGAATCGTCGAACGGCTCCTTCTCGCTGTCGACGATCCAGAAGGGCGGTGCCGGTTTGTTGCCGGCCAGCGCGAACTTCGGCATCTTCTTGTCGTCGGTGACGTTGTCCGCATAGCCGCCGCCCGTCTTGGGATCGCTCTTGCGTCCGGCCTCAGGCGCCTTGTCCTTGTCGTAGCGCGTGCCATCCAGATATTGATCATCGACCTGGCCGATCACACCCGTTCGGACGCCCTTCAGGTGCCAGATGTCGGCGCGCTCGTCCGCGCCGGGAAGATACTTGTTCCCGAACGGCTTGCCTTCGCCGGTGTGGCACGCCGCCATGCAGCCGCGCTGTTGGAACCCGGGCGAGGAGATGTTCCAGATCAACGCCGCCTTGTCCTCGTAGTAGAGGTTGTTGTCGCCGCCTTTGTCCGCCGGATCGACGACTTTCTTCCATGAGCCGTCCGCCTGCTTCTGCCATGGGCTACGTCGGAGACTCTGTGTCGCGTCCTTGTACTGCATGTGGACGTAGATCGTGTCGCTCGTGGCGACGGAGCGCAGCGTGATGTCGGTGGCCCCGCCCGGAAAGTTCTTGCCGCCGACGGCGCGGACCGTCAGGGCAGGAGCCGAGGTCCACGCTGCATCGAGCGACCCGTCCGTCGACGGAGCGGCGGCCACCTTGCGTGACACGAGGTTGTTCTTTTGCTGCGCCTGCGCCTCGAGCCAAGGCAGCAGTGTCAGCAACGGCAGTGCCACAATCACCACGGTCGGCATCGCACGCGATAGTGAAGTCCACACCCGCCCCATATGAGCCTCTTTCTGCCCGTCCGACGGGCAATCGTCTCGTGCGCTCCGAGCACGAGCCGTGCCGAACGCCGACTGCGATATCTATTGGCCGTTACTCACTTCGCATTTACGCGCTCCGATCGGATTGCGGCAGCGGCGCCCCGATTGGGGCACCATCGCCACATTCCGTGGCAAGCTCTGCGGCTTCTAGAGGATCAGGCATCTCCAACAGAATCCGCACGATCCGCGCATAGAGCTCAGAGCCATTCATCCTGGAGGTGACCGGGATCGTTCAGCGCCGGTGGACCTACACACCCGCGAAATAGGGGGTGAGATACGTACGGATAGCGCGAGAGTACGGTCAGTAACCGCCTCTCATGAGCGGCCACACGATTAATCCGACGATCCCGGCTGCGCTCACGAGGATCGGCTCGGGGACCTTGTAGCGCCACAGAATCGCGAGGCTGATCAGAGCGATCAGCGCGGTCGGGATGTCATGGATCGCGCGGAGCGCGATGACGACGACCGCGCCGCTCAGCGCCCCGGTGGCCGCAGCGGTGGCGCCCTGGACGAACGCCTTGAGCTGCGCGTTGTCACGATTGCGGCTGAACCACGGCGCCGGAATGACTGTGAACACGTAAACCGGTAGAAAGATTCCGATCGCGGCAGCGATCGCACCGAGAAGGCCCGCGACAAGAAAGCCGATAAAGACGACGGTGATGACAACGGGGCCGGGAGTGATCATCGCGACGGCAACGGCGTCGAGGAATTGCTGCTCGCTGAGCCAGCCGAATTGCTGCACGACGCCCTGGTGGAGAAACGGGACGATCGCGAGCCCGCTGCCGAATACGAAGGAGCCGGCTTTGGTGAAGAACAGGAAGATTTGTAGAAGTACGTGTTGACCGCCGACGCCGACAGTCAGGAACCAGCGTTCGATCAGCCAGATCACGGCAACCACGGCGATGCCACCGAGCACCATCATGAACCCGAGGCGTCGGCCCGGCCACGCGCGGGCGAAGACCACCGCCATGCCGGCGACGACAAAAACCTCTGCGAGCTCCGCCTGCGCCCAGACGGTGATGATCGCCAGCGCGCCGAAGATTACCCACAGCAGTGGATCGCGCTTGTTCGTCGAGCGGGAAAGCTTGTAGGCCGCGATGGCGATGATGGCGATGACCGCGGCACCGATGCCGTAGAAGAGCGCCTGCATCCACCAGAGGCCGCCAAAGCGCACGTACGCCACGGAGATCGCCACCACCATCAAGAACGACGGAACGCAGAACACGAGCCCGACAGCCGTCGCTCCAAGGATGCCGTGACGAAAGTATCCGAGCGCGATGGCAAGCTGCGCCGCCAGCGGACCAGGCATGATTTGCGCGAGGGCCAGGGCGAGGCGGTATTCCTCTTCGGGTACCCAACGACGGCTTTCGACGAGGTCGCGGTGCATGTAGCCCGCCAGCGCGACAGGCCCGCCAAAGCCGAGGGTGCCGAGGTACAGGAAGTAGCGTACGAACGCGCCGAGGCCACTCGGGCTACCTGCCAGCACACGCTCTGCGGTGCTCATGCGTTCCCCCCTTACAGCGCCTTCCCCCGGATGACAAGATCGTCGAACGCGGTGATCGAATCGGCCTTCGTCCAGAGTCCGACCGCGCCCGATTCGAAGCGCGAATCGTGATGGTCGAGATACCGCGTGCCGTTGAGCCAGGCCTGAATATGATCGCCGACGGCGACGACGCGCACGGTGTGCCACTCACCGAGCGCGGGTGGTTTCACGGACGCCGACGCGAGCTGTCGGCGTCCGCGATCGTAGTAGTAAAGGCGGAAGTTGCTTTCCAGCGCGTTGGCCCGGACGACATAGTACTTGCCGTCGGTAAACCGAAACACGATTCCGCCGGAGGCATCCTCGCGGCCGGAAATCGGCTTGAACGTCATCGTGATGTCAACGTCGCCATATGCGGTCGGGATCACGATGACGTTGAAGTCGTTCTTCGTCGCGCGCTGGACCAGGGCCTTTGCGCCTTTGGGGGCGCCGGCCATCTTCTCGACGGCCCACTGTCCGGCGACCGTCGTCCAGCCTTCAATTCCTTTGCCTTCGAAGTCGAAGGTCTGGGTCGGCGCGTCGTCCGGCAGCTTCAGGTCCTCCGATGCGGCCCGCGCATCGGAGTGATATCCGCTTCCGAGGACGGCGACCGCCGTGAGCACGGTCTTCAACCAGTGACGCCGCGGCATCATGACATTACCTCCGGCTGTTCGTCTGCTCGAGCGCCGCCTTCAGGCCCTGCGCGAGCCTTTCCGGTGACTCGACCGCCCAGAAGTGCATGTAAAGGAGCGGGGGCGTGTCGTTCAGGCCGTGGTTGTGAATCGCGGTCACGTCGATGCCGTGCTGTCTCAGCGTTCGCGCCACCGCGTTCACTTCTTTGTCGACGAGCACGAAGTCGCCCGTGATGGCGGCCTTGCCGTTAGCGACGGGCTGGAAGTTTAGAACCGTGACCACCCCCATCGCGGGCAGAAGCGGAACGCCGTTTTCCGTGATGTTCTCGGCCCGCGGGACGCTGACCTGGAATACGCCTCCGCCGGCGCCGCGGCCCGATCGGCCGAGGCCGCGCTCGATCGCTTTCGTGTCGAGCGTGGGCATCTCGTTGTGGACTGCACTGATCAACAGCGCGATCGCGAAACTCTTCATGACTGCATCCTTCCTCTGCTTCTCAAGGTGTTTCGATGCTCAGCCCCTTCCTTCGATGACGACGCTGAGCGCAGAACTTCCGTTACGACATCACGGCCGGTCCTCGTACACGGCTGCCCGATGGCTTGCCGGCAGGAACGCACAGACGACGTTGCGTGTCGCGTCGAATGACAGGGTATGCGCGCCGGCTTCGGTCCGAATCGTCTCGCGGCGAGCCAACGACGCCGCGTCGAAGACCTCGATCACACCCGGGTCGCCGATCGCGACGTACAGGCGGCTCAGACCAGGATTGAAGAAAACGACGTCCGGCACGCCTCCGATCGGATGCGACTCGAGGAGTTTCCCCGTGTCCGCATCGACGGCGGCGAGGACGCCGGCGTCACACGCGCAGAACAGCCGCCGGCTCCGCACGTCGATATCCAGCCCATGCGGCCCGGCGTGCGGAATCGGGACGATTCGACGGTTGCGTACCGGATCGCCGGACTCCACGACGATGATCTGGGGCGGGTCGGCGATGTTGACGTGAAAAGCGTCGCTGACCGGGTCGTAGACGGCCCACCGCGTGCGACCAGCAACCGGAACGTCTCCGATGCGCTTCCGAGCGCGGACGTCGATGACCGAGACGGTGAACGAGCCGGCGACCGCCGGATCGCCGACATGCGCGGCGAGCAGCCGACCACGCTTGGGGTCGTACGCAAGTCCATTCGGCCGGATCCCTACTGGGACTTTCTCGACGCGCGGGACGTCAGCGGTGGTGAAGACGCCGACGGTGTTTTCGCCCCGATTGGACGTGAAGACGAGATCGGGCTCAGCGACCAGCGCGCCTGCAACCGCCGGCAGGTCGGGTATGGAACGCACGTATAGTTGAGCCGCGATGTCGATCACGTCAACGGCATCGTTCGCCGTGTGGGCGACGTAGACCCGCCCCGTCGGCTCGTGCACCGCCGCATGATCGAACCCGCCCGCTTTCGCGTTCGGCGGGAGATCGACGAAGCCGAGTTGCCGCAGCGCCACGTCAGCGCGCTCCGGCGAGCTCGGCCACCAGGCGCTCGACGTTCGCGACGATGCGATCGCGCGCGGCCTCGTAACCGTCGCTCACCGCCGGAACGTCCCACTGATCGAGTCGCTGTCCTTTACGAGGCGCGACGTCGCACCCGAAGCTCACGACACGCGTGGCGCTCTCGAGATCGTACAAGGTGACCGGGCGCGGCCGGGCAGGTGATGGCTGGAGCCCATCACCAGCAAGACCCTTGACCGCACCCGGTGCCAGCTGTGGGTCGGGCTCGGTCCCGGCCGCGACCGCATCGATCGGTAGCCCGCGCGCAGCGGCGAGCCGACGGAAGTGCGCCGCACCGATCACACTCTTCGCCGCCCCGTGCAGGCATACGAACAGGACGCGTGCGGGCGACGGTGCCGCCGCGGTCTGCGTACGGCAGTACGCGTACAGCGCGTCGTACATCGGAAACTGCCGAGCCATGTTGTCGAAGTCGTCCCGGCTCGTTGCCTGAAAACCCGTCGCCGCGGCATACAGGCCAGGGGACTCCGGTGTCAGGCGGCGATCGTCGGTATCTGCGCCGCGGACGATCTTGGCGAGTGCCGCCAGTGCGGGATCGATCAGCTCGTATCGGTCGATGAACGCATCGAACGAGCAGAGCGGCCCGCGGTGGCCGAGCTCGACGTCCGGAATGTCGTAGGGAATGGCATTCTCGCGCTTCGCCGCGGCCAGGACTTCTTTGGCGGGAACGAACAGGAACTCGGGCTTCGGATCGATGAAGCGACTGATCAGCCACGGGCAGGCGATGCGATCGACCCGAGCACGTTCGCGAGTGATCCATTTCATGGTGACGCTCCTTATCTGAGTGAGGCCGTTGACGAATCATCGAGCACGACATCCGTCCCACGCCCGGACGCGCGCGCCTTCTCGTAGACGGCGATGGCGGCGGCCACATCTTGCAGGGCCGTTCCGCTGCTGTCGAAGATCGTGATTTCGTCGCGGCGCGTGCGGCCCGGCCGACGTCCCGCCACGACGTCAGCGAGCTCCGCGTGCACCTGCTCGCGCGTCATCAGTCCGGCAGCCAGTACGTGTTGAAGCTCACCGATCTCGGCGCACTGCTCGAGGACGTCGACGACGAGCGTCGCGGTTACGAGGAGCTTCGGCTCGATCTCTTGCTTGCCCTGGCTGTCAGCGCCGACGG
The DNA here is from genome assembly GCA_035605575.1 of Candidatus Methylomirabilota bacterium. Classification (GTDB taxonomy): domain Bacteria; phylum Methylomirabilota; class Methylomirabilia; order Rokubacteriales; family CSP1-6; genus AR12. The sequence continues at coordinate 6,624 of DASTCJ010000091.1, read as the reverse complement.
CGCCGATGAATGTGCCCGGAGCCACGTCGGCAGCCATCACGAACGCACGCCGGGCCGGCGTACACGTGATCAGGACGTCGCTCTCCCGCAGGGCCTGACGCAGATCCTTCGCGGCCTCGGCGCGAAACGTGAGGCGCGTGGTCGCCCGGGCCGCCGCCGCCTCGGCCCGGTCCTGATCGGTATCGAGCATCAGGGCACGCTCCAGGGGAAGGACGGCTTTGATGGCGGCGAGCTGAATCTCGCCCTGCGCACCACACCCCACGACGGTCGCTGTCCGCGACTCGGGGCGCGCCAAAAATTTCGCGGCCACGCCCGTGGCGGCGGCTGTCCGCAACATGGTGATGCTGCCCGACTCCATCACGGCCAACGGAGTGCCGTTGGTCGCGTCGGCGATGAACACCGTTCCCTGTATGGTGGGCAGTCCGAAGCGGCGCGTGTTGTTCGGAAAATTGCCGTTGGTCTTCGCAGCGAAGTAGCTTCGCTCGCCCCTTAGACCGGCGACCTTGATGTGGAAACCGCCGTCCTCCGTCGGCAGGCCCAGCACGCGAGGGCCGAAGGTCCGCTGCTCGGCGTGGAGTCGGAACGCGCGCTCGACGGCATCGATGCAAGTATCGAGCGTGAGGAGATCCATCACGTCTCCGCGCGAGAGGATCAGCATGACTCACGCGCCTTTCTTGGACGTGGTGGCATACAAGCCTTCGAACAGCGCCATGCCTTGCGTCAGTACCTGTTGGTCATCGGGCGAGGCGGCGAGGAGCGCCCGGATCGCCAGGTCGATGCCGCGTGCCTCGTCATTGGGAAACTTGCCATCGCGAAGGTCGGCCTCGTGGACCAGCTCGGCGAGGCGGGAAAGCCGGCGGTCGCGCAGACGGGCTCGCTTGATCAGCGTCTCGAACGTGCAGTCCTCGCCGTGATGAGTCAGCTCGACCCCCGGCGCGTCGAAGGCGACGGCGTCCTGAGGGAACTCTTCCGGCGGTGCGAAGATAAAAGTCGCGTCGGGATCGATGAAGCGCTTGATGAGCCACGCTGAGGCGATGCGGTCGATATGGGGCCGCGGCCGGGTGACCCACCGTCGACCCCGCAGCTTCGTCAGGTCGAGCGTGGCGGGCGCTTCGCGGCGTGGCGTTTCCGGACGTCTGCTCCGCATTGCGATAGCCTCCTGAAGCCGCCTCACCTCCGCGCCGCCCGGGGCGTCGAAGAAGTCGATGTCCCGGATGCGTTGCTGGTCCTTGGCGAGACGGGCGATGTCTTCCTGGACACGTGCGCGTGCCGCGTCGGTCTTCGCGCGCTCGAGCTCCTGGAGGAGCTTTCGGTAGCGCGTTGCGAGCTGCTTGTAGTCGTGATCGCGCGGCTCCTGAAATAGCCGGAGCACCTCGCCCGGGGTGACGTTCTCGATCTGCTGAACGCGGATGAGCGTCGCCTCGCCCCCGTCGCGCTCGATCTCCTGTGCGAGCCACTGGAAGTCCTCGTAGCGCTCGGCCGTGTCGGGCAGCAGGTACGCCGAGCGCTTCAGCGGCACAGCGCCCATCGAGCGCAGTCGTCGCCACACCCGGACGCGCACGCTGGACGGGTGGGGCGGCAAACCGACTAGGAGGAGCAGGAGATGTTGCTCCGGCATGTCTTAGAAGAAACATAGGTTTCATATCGGTGTCAAACGCTTCATCGCCGCACCGCGTCGTGCGCCTCTCTGCGCAGGAGCTTATCATCGCTATAAGATCCTGAAACAGTGTAGAAAACACCTAGACCGCCCTCGAATCACAAGCACCGCTTGACAGTCTGAAGAAACTAAAGTTTCATATAGAAACATAAGGGACCGCAGCGAACGCTAGAAGGGACAGGGCAGCATGTGGATGGACATCGATCGCGAGGCTGCAGAGGTCAGGTGTCGGATCGCCGAGGTGTACCGGGAGGCCGAGCTACGCGGCCTGGCGCGGCAGGCGAAGTCCGCGAACCACGGCGATGCTCACGGACGCGCGCTGAGACTGCGCATCGTTCGCGCGGTGTCCAGGTTGTGGCCCAAGCGGCACATCGAAAGGACGGTGCTTCCGTGAGGCCCTGGCTCCCGAGCGAGGTTCCCCTGAAAGACTAACGTCGATCGATGGAGGCCTTTGCCATGCGTTACCAGCTGAAACAGATCTACTGCCGGCCTTGGCTGCTGAGCGGGCTCTCGCTCAAGCTGATGGAGAGCCACTACGAGAACAACTACGGCGGCGCAGTCAGGCACCTGAACGCCATCACCGAGCAGCTCGAGTCGCTCGACTGGGCGAAGACGCCCGGCCACGTGATCAATGGCCTCAAGCGCGAGGAGCTGATCGCGCTGAATTCCACGCTGCTGCACGAGCTCTATTTTGCGAGCCTGGGCGGCGAGGGCAGACCGACCAAAACGATGGCGGAGGCGCTCACGCGCGACTTCGGCTCGGTGCAGAACTGGCGTACTCAATTCTCCGCGATGGGCTACGCGCTCGGTGGTGGCTCGGGCTGGGTGCTGCTGTGCTGGGCCCCGCGCGACGGCAGGCTTGTCAACCAGTACGCCTCGGACCACAGCCAGTCGATCGCGGGCGCCATTCCGATCCTCGCGCTCGACATGTACGAGCACGCCTACCACATCGATTTCGGGGCGAACGTGCGCGCCTACGTCGACACGTTCCTGCGCAATGTCGACTGGCAGGCGGTCGAGGGCCGCTTCGAGGACGCGACCAAAGCGCTGCCACCGCGGCCGCTCGTACAGCCCGAGTTCGGCGACGTACCCGGCGTCGGCGTAGAGGAGGTGCGGGCGCTGCTCGCCGAAGGCAAGGTACAGCTCATCGACACACGGCCGAAGCACTTCGTCTCTCGCGACAAGGACATCGCCGAGGGCGTCGAATGGCGTGACCCGGAGCGGGTGCAGGAGTGGATGGGCGAGCTGTCCAAGGAGAAACCTGTCGTCGTGTACTGCGCCTACGGCTTCCACGTCGGCTGCAAGACCGCGATCGCCCTGCGCGAGGCGGGGTTCGACGCAAAGTACATGAACGTCGGCCACTCGGGCTGGCGGGCGGTCGGCGCACCGGTGAAGATGTACTCTTGAGCGTGCCGCTGCTACGTCCGCGCGCCGACCTCGATCGGCCGCTGAAGGCGGCGAAGCGATGAAGGTCTCCGGTCGGCGTACGAAGGTTCCGGCGTAGACGTTAGGGCCTGAGCCGCCGGCGATCGGTGTGGCGCGCTGCGCGACACCGTCGCCGCGCCGCTTTGCAACCAGGGCGTTAACCGCGGCGTGCCGCCTCGATTGCAGCGATGTCGATCTTTGTCATCATCATCATCGCTTCGAATGCGCGCTTGGCGGCCGCGGGATCGGGATCGGTGACTGCCTGGATCAGAACCCGCGGCGTAATTTGCCAGGATACCCCCCATTTGTCCTTGCACCAGCCGCACGCGCTCTCGTGCCCGCCATTGCCGACGATAGCGTTCCAGTAGCGATCCGTTTCGGCCTGATCATCGGTTGCGACCTGAAACGAGAATGCTTCGTTGTGCTTGAACTCGGGTCCGCCGTTGAGACCAATGCAGGGAATGCCCATCACGGTGAAGTCGACAGTCAACACATCCCCTTTCTTCCCCGAGGGAAAGTCCCCCGGAGCCCGGTGCACCGCGCCAACTGAGGAATCGGGAAAGGTGTTGGCATAGAATCGCGCCGCGTCCTCGGCGTCTCGGTCGTACCAAAGGCAAATCGTGTTCTTTGCTTGCTTCGCCATATCATGTCCCCTTGGACTTAGTCGCGGTCTTAGTCATCTTACGTTCCCACGGTGAGCTGGGCCGATTCGCCTTGCTTCCGTCCCGACGGCAGGGCGCTGATTGACAGCGGAAGTCATATCAACGCTCGGAATCAACGGCGGCGCGCGGCCTTGTGCGCCGGCCGCTGAATCCCGTTGTTCGGCACTCGGGAAGGCTCATCGCGCCCTCATTTCACGGCGAAGAGCCGCGACTCTCCGGGCAGGCCCTTCAGGGTGTGGTAGCCCCGGTCCTCGAAAGTCAGTCCCGAGCCAGCCACAAGATCTTTGACAGTATTCGAGACCAAAACCTCGCCGCCCTTGGCGAGCGCGGCGATGCGCGCCCCGATGTTACCGACAAAGGGGATGTGGTCGATCCCCGGCAGTTCGACGTACTTCGCGCCCGGGATTCGCTCGGCCATGTATCGGCCGTGCTCGACGGGAACGTTACGATCCCCTGCGTTGTGGATGATCAGGGTCGGCACCCGGATCGCCGGCAATACGTGGCGGACATCGATGTCAGCGATCATGCTCCAGACCGCTCGACCCGCGCTGGGCTAGCCGATTGCCGCACGAACCGAGCCCACCAATCGCGAAAGCTGACCTCACCGGCGAGACTGGGCGCTCGCTCGTCGAGACCTGTGGTGCCACCCCAGTGTCGCGAACCACCGAGTCGAGAAAGTCTTCCCACGTGTCACGCGCCGTCCCCCACGGGTAATCCGGGGCCCACATGCGCCGGGCATAACTGCCGCTCATGATCAGCGCCGTCGTGCGCTCGGGAAACGTCGCGCCAAACAGCGTGCACATCGGACCGCCCTCAGATATGCCGAACAGCGCCGCTTGCGCCGAGGACACAGCATCCATCACTGCGCGCACGTCGTCCATACGCGTTTCGAGATTCGGGATGGCGGCGACACGGTCCGAGAGCCCGGTCCCGCGTTTGTCGAAGAGGATGAGCCGAGAGAACGAGGCCAACCGCGTGAAGAAATGGGCGACCCGCGGCTCCTCCCAGAACAGATCGATGTTTGAGATCCAGCCCGGCACGACCACGAGGTCACGGGGGCCATCGCCCACGACCTGATACGCGATGTTAACGTCACCGCTCTTCGCGTAGTGTGTTTCTATTTTCATCCTGGCTCACTCTATGCGGTCGTGGAATCCTCGGCCCGTCGTAACACTGCGAGTGGTGCAGTGTATCGCGGCGACGCTGCACCGTACCCGAGCGCGCGACGACTCATGAAACGCACCGTCATTGCTCAACGAACACCTTGATATTGCGCGGCTCTGCCGCGTAGCACGACGATCTCACAACCCGACTCCAACGCGAAACAGGACGACGGTTACCGGGAGAAGGCGGCTCATTATGCGGCTCGTGGCGTTCGCTGGCTGAGCACGGTGGCGATCTTCTGCCAGCCGTCAATTCTCCGCAACCTGATTTGCCCGCTCGCCACGAGGCTGAAGAGCAGCACGACGGCCGCGTCCTCGCTCGGCAGGGAGCCTTGCGTTTTGACCCGCCGTCGAGCCTCCTCGTGAAGTCGCTCGATCGTGTTGGTGGTCCGGAGCGTTTTCCACTGCGCCTTGGGGAAGGTGAAGAACGTGAGCAGCTCGTCGCCGCCTTCTCGGAAGACTGGCCACGATGCCAGGGCAACGTTTGGCCCACACGCGCTCGAAACGCACGTACGCGCTCCGCGCCGCGTCGGCACTGGCGGCGTACGCGATGCGATGAAAGTCATCATGGAGTTGACCCGGTTTCGTGGACACCCCATCGTTTGGGGCGGACGCCGCCGGCCGATATGTCGTCGCACCCGTCAGTACGTCGCCGAGACGAGTCCTCTCACGGCGCGTCGCCGTTGTCCAGGTGCGCGATCCGTACGCGCCGGTCGGTCTGGCATCGACGTTGCGTCGAGCCGGAGCCGGGGGAGGAACAATGCAGAAGCTGAATCGCACATGACGCGAAACGGCGCGCTCGACGGTGGTCGGCATCGGGCGAGCTCCAGGAGGGCGTGATGGACGTGCTCAGACAGGATTTCGCGGTGCTCGCCGTGACGACTGGGACCGCGATCGCGCAGTCGGGCTTCCGGATTCTGCTGGCGCTGGTGGCGGGATACATCGCGGTGCGGTTTCTCCGAGCCGCCATGCGCCGACTCGAGGACGTATTGATCCGAGCGGGTGAGAAGACCGAGCTGGCGCCCGGCGCCACGCGCAAGCGCGTGACGACGCTGACCGGGCTCCTGCTCACGCTCACGCTCGTCGCGGTGTGGGCCATCGTGGTGGTGATCTGTCTCGACCAGGTTGGCCTCGACGTCACGCCGATCCTGGCGGGTGCCGGTATCGTGGGCCTGGCCGTGGGATTCGGCGCGCAGAACCTGGTCCGCGACGTCATCAGCGGGTTCTTCCTCGTGCTCGAGAACCAGGTTCGCATCGGCGACGTCGCGGTCGTGAACGGCACCGGTGGTCTCGTCGAGGCGATCACCTTCCGAACGATCGTGCTGCGCGATCTCGCGGGTGTCGTGCATGTCATCCCGAACGGCGCGATCACCACACTCGCCAACATGACCAAGGGCTGGTCGGGCTATGTCCTCGACGTCGGCGTGGCTTACAAGGAGGAGACGGATCGCGTCGTCGACGTCATGCGGGAAGTGGGTGACGACCTGCGAAAGGATCCCCGCCTCGGGCCCTCGATCCTCGAGCCGATCGAGATCTTCGGGGTAGATGATTTCAAGGACTCGGAGGTCACCATCAAGGCGCGCCTCAAGACGGCGCCGATGCGGCAGTGGGACGTGGGGCGCGAGTATCGGCGGCGCCTCAAGAAGGCGTTCGATGCGCGCGGCATCGAGATCCCGTTTCCTCATCGCTCGCTTTACATGGGGACGGCGAGCGGCCC
>DASTCJ010000063.1:0-6738 GCA_035605575.1 Candidatus Methylomirabilota bacterium | reverse complement strand
ACTGTCGGCCGAGGCGCTCGTGCGCATCGGCGTCGCCCGGGCGCTCGAGCTTCGTATCGAGGGCGAGCCGATCGTCCGGCTGCGCGGCGCCGAGGACGCGACCGACGTCGGCGACTTCACGCTCGGCGCGAAGTGGCGGTTTCTCGACCCGGCGGAGGACTCGCACTGGCCGGCCCTGGCGCTGTTGCCGTTCGTGACGCTGCCGACGGCGCCGGCACCGATCGGGACGGAGAAGCCCGACTACGGTGTGCTCCTCGCGGCGAGCTTCGAGCTGCCGGCGGACTTCGCCCTGGACGTCGCTGCCGGCATGGCCGCCCTCGGCCAGACGCAGCCGAGCGGATACTTGCTGCAGGCGCTCGTGTCGGCCTCGCTGTCACGCAAGCTCGGTCGCGGCCTCGCCGCCTTCGGCGAGGTCTTCTACGGTTCGCGTGAGGAGTGGACGGAACGCGACCGCGTCGGGATCGACGGCGGCGTCGTCTGGACGGTCCTGCCGAACCTCGCGCTCGACGTCGCGGTCGGTACCTCGCTGTATGGCCGGGCGCCTGACGTGTTCGTGCGCGCGGGCGGGAGCGTTCGCTTCGGCCGCTGAGCTGCTGGCCGTCCTCGTCGCGGTGGGTCTCGACCTCGCCATCGGCGATCCACCGAATCGCTGGCACCCGGTCGCATGGCTCGGTCGCTTCATTGCGGCCGGGCATCGACGGCTGTGCGCCGGCTCACCGACGCGGCTGCTCGTGCACGGCAGCGCGCTGACGCTGGCGGCCGCCGCGCTCGCCGCGCTGGGCGGCTGGGGCGTCGCGCGGCTCGCTGCGCACGCGGGCGCGGCGCAGCCACTCGTGCTCGGCATCGCGCTGTGGCTCCTCCTCTCGCTGCGCGCCCTCTTCGCTGCCGCGCTCGAGGTACGCGGTCGTCTCGCGGCCGACGACCTCCCCGGAGCTCGACAAGCGCTGGCCTGGCATCTCGTCAGTCGTCCCACGAGTGAGCTGGACGCCAGCGAGGTGGCGTCGGGCGCCGTCGAGTCCGTCGCGGAGAATCTCACCGACGCCTATGCGGCGCCGGTGCTGTTCTTCCTGTTCTTCGGCCTCCCCGGCGCCGCGCTCTATCGCGCGGTCAACACCGCGGACGCGATGCTCGGCTATCGAGACGGCCCGCTCGAGCACTTCGGCAAGATGGCGGCGCGCCTGGACGACGCGCTGAACCTCGTCCCCGCCCGACTGGCAGCGCTGGCCATCGTGCTTGCCGCCGCGCTCACCGCCGCCGATGCCGCGGGCGCCTGGCGCGCGCTCGTACGCGATCGCGGTGCCACCGCGAGCCCGAACGCCGGCTGGACGATGTCCGCCATCGCCGGCGCGCTCGACGTCACGCTCGAAAAGCGCGGGGCCTATCGGCTGGGGTACGGGCGAAGGCCGGGCGTGCGCGACGTCGGGCGATCGGTGATCGTGGTCGCGGCCGCGGCCGCGCTGCTCACCATCGCCGTGCTGATGGCGGTCACACTCCTCCACACCCGCTAGAGCCGACGCGCCACCACCATCGCCGACCAGGCCACCCGCGGCTCGAGCCGCACATAAACCCTTCGCTACAACGCAGCCACCAGCGTCGCCGACCAGGCCACCCACGGCTCGAGCCGCACATAAACGCTTCGCTACAACGTCGTGTCGCGACAGAGTTTTTATTCGTCCGCCCGCAGCCGGGTAGGTATCATCTCGGCGAGGCCAGGATGAGCGTCACGGAGCGGCTCACGGAAGCGATGCGGCAGGCGTTGGCGACGGCAGATCTGCCGGCGCCGGAGGAGGTTCTCTGGGAAGTCCCGCGCCAGGTCGAGCACGGCGACTATTCGTCGAACGTCGCCATGGTCCTCGCCAAGCCGGCGCGTCGCTCGCCGCGCCAGATCGCCGACGCCGTGATGAAGCATTTCCCGCCGCTCGAGGAGGTGGCGAAGCTCGAAGTCGCCGGCCCCGGCTTCCTCAACGTGTTTCTCGCCCCGGCGTGGACGGCGAACGCGCTGCGCGAGATCCTCGACGCCGGCGCCCGGTACGGTCAGGGCACGCGCGAGGCGGGGCAGCGAATTCGGATCGAGTTCGTCTCCGCGAATCCGACCGGACCGCTCGTCATCGTCAATGCGCGCGCGGCGGCGGTCGGCGATGCGCTCGCGCGGCTCTTGCGCGCGCAGGGTGCCGGGGTCACCACGGAGTACTACATCAACGATGCGGGGCGACAGTTCGAGCGACTGGCACTCTCCCTCGAGGCGCGCGTGCGTCAGTTCGTCGGCGAGGAGGTGGCCATCCCCGAGGGTGGCTACGCCGGTGACTACATCGTCGATCTGGCCGCGAGCTATCTCGAGCAGCACGGCTCGCGGCCCGGGGGATCCGCACCGGCGGCGCTCGCGCTGCCGACGCGCGAGCGCGTCGAGCATTTCGGGCGCTGGGCGGTGGAGCACTTCGTCCGTGAGCAGCGACGCGTGCTCGGCGATTACGGTGTGACGTTCGACGTGTGGACGTCCGAGCAGCGCGACGTGCGCGATCGCCGGCTGGCCGAAAAGATGCTCGAGGAGCTCGCCGGCCGCGGGCTCACGTACGAGGACGACGGCGCCCTCTGGTTTCGCTCGACGGCCAGCGAGGAGGCCGGAGACGACAAGGACCGCGTGCTCCGGCGTCGCGACGGCGAGGTCACGTACTTCGGCGTCGACATCGCCTACCATCATTACCTCAAGTTCGCCGCCACCGATCGGGTCATCGATCTGCTCGGCCCCGATCATCACGGCTACGTCGCGCGCATGCGCGCCGCCATGCAGGCGCTCGATCATCCGGCCTTCGCGGCGCTCATCATCCAGCTGGTGACGCTGCTCCGGGACGGGCAGCCCGTGCGGATGTCCAAGCGTCGGGGCGAGTTCGTCCTGATGGAGGAGCTGCTGGAAGAGGTCGGCCGCGACGCGGCGCGGTTCACGTTTTTGATGCGCCGTCACGACAGCCCGCTCGAGTTCGACCTCGCGCTGGCGACGCGGCAGTCGAGCGACAACCCGGTCTACTATGTCCAGTACGCGCACGCGCGCATCCGCTCGATTCACCGGCAAGCGGCCGAGCAGGGGATCGCGATCCCGCCGTGGCGCGACGTCGATCTCTCGCCGCTGACCGACCCGGAGGAGCAGGCGCTGATCAAACGGCTGCTCGACTATCCCCACGTCGTGGGCGGCGCCGCGCGCGCGCTGGAGCCGCATCGCATCGCGTACTGGCTCAGCGAGCTCGCGGCCCTGTTCCATCCGTATTACAAGACACATCGTGTGATTCAGGAGGATCGACGGCTGATGCTGGCGCGGCTGGCGCTGTGCACGGCGGTTGGTCAGGTGATCGCCAACGGCCTGACGCTGCTCGGCGTCAGCGCACCGGAGAGCATGTGATGAAGCGGCCGGCAAAGCGGTCCGGTGGGGCGGCAGGGCTATTCGTGCTGATCGGCGTTCTCGCGATCCTGGCCGTGACGTTCGCGGCGGGAACGTACGCCGGACGTATCTGGGCCACGCGTCCCCGCATGGTGGCCACGGTGGCGCCCACCGAGCGCGAGCCTGCGCGCCGTGGCGCGGAGCCGCGTGCCTCCCGCGTGCCCGAGCCCGCGCCGCGACTCACGTTCTACCACGAGCTGACGGCGCCACTCACCGCGCCGCCGCCGCCACCGAAGCCGGCGAAGACGCCGCCCCCGCCGCTGGTCACCACGACGGCCTCCGTCGCGAAGCCCGTGCTGCCCGAGCGAGCCGCCACGGCGGACGCGCTGAGCGCGCATGACAGCAGCGCGACGAGCTCGAACACGCCGTCCACGACGCAGGCCGCGCTCGCGATCCCGGCGACGACGTCGTCGCGCTTCACGGTTCAGGTCGCCGCCTATCGGTATCGCGCACCGGCCGATGCGCTGCGCGCCACGCTGGCCGCCGCCGGCCACGATGCGCGCGTCGTGGAGAGCGACGCGCCCAACGGCGTGCGCTTCCGCGTGCAGATCGGCGACTTCGCCTCGCGTGACGCCGCGCGCGACGCCGCCTCACGGTTCAACGGGCCGACGTTCGTCACCACGCGCTGACGTGCCGCCTCCGCGTCCAGGCCGCGTGCTGATCAGCGCGGAGGAGCTGCGGACGCGCGTGGCCGAGCTCGGTGCGCAGATCGCGCGGGACTACGGCGACGAAGTCCCCGTGCTGGTGGGCGTGCTGCAGGGCGCATTCCTCTTCATGGCCGACCTCGTGCGCGCCATTCCGAGCGAGATCACCACGGACTTCATCGGGCTCGCCTCCTACGGCGGGGGCAATCGATCGTCGGGACAGGTCCGGATCGTCTCGGATCTCTCGATGCCGGTCGAGGGGCGCCACGTGCTCATCGTCGAGGACATCATCGACACCGGGCTGACCATCTCGTACCTGCGGCGTAACCTCGAGGCGCGTCACCCGAAGAGCGTGAAGGTGTGCGTGCTCGTCGACAAGATCGAGCGGCGGCAGGTGGACGTGAAGATCGAATACGTCGGATTCACGATTCCCAACGTCTTCGTGGTCGGTTACGGCTTCGACATCGCCGGCCTGTATCGGAACCTTCCGTACGTCGCCGCGCTGGCCGACGACGCCGGCTGACGCGGCGTGTCATGCCGAGCGCTGTGCTACACTGATCCCGATGAACCAGGTGTACAAGAACCTCGCGCTCTGGATGGTGATCGGTCTCATCGTGATCCTCCTGTTCACGGTGTTCAGCAACACGCAACCTGGTGGTCAGGAGTCGCCTAACTTCTCGGAATTCCTGAAAGCCGTCGATCAAGGCCGCGTCGAGTCCGTCGTCATCCGCGGCAATCTCGTCACCTACAATCTGAAGGACGGCTCGCCGGCGCAGCGCACGTACACCGTCGACTACCCGGACCTCATCAAGAACCTCCGCGAGCGGGGTGTGCGGATCGCCGTCAAGCCGCCGGACTCGAACCCGTGGTACGCGATATTCCTCCAGTGGGTGCCGATGCTGCTGTTCATCGGCGTCTGGATCTTCTTCATGCGCCAGATGCAGGGCGGGGGCGCCAAGGCGCTCAGCTTCGGGAAGGCGCGCGCGCGGCTGATCTCGGAGAAACAGAACAAAATTACCTTTCAAGATGTCGCCGGCGTCGATGAGGCGAAGGAAGAGCTCCGCGAGATCATCGATTTTCTGAAGGATCCGCAGAAGTTCCAGAAGCTCGGCGGCAAGATTCCGAAGGGCGTGCTCCTCGTCGGGCCGCCCGGCACCGGCAAGACGCTGCTGGCGAAAGCCATCGCCGGTGAAGCGAACGTGCCGTTCTTCTCGATCTCGGGCTCGGATTTCGTCGAGATGTTCGTCGGCGTCGGTGCCTCGCGCGTGCGCGATCTGTTCGAGCAAGGCAAGAAGCACGCGCCGTGCATCATCTTCATGGACGAGATCGATGCCGTCGGCCGCCATCGCGGCGCCGGTCTGGGCGGCGGCCACGACGAGCGCGAGCAGACGCTGAACCAGCTGCTGGTCGAGATGGACGGTTTTGAGACCAACGAGGGCGTCATTCTCATCGCGGCTACCAATCGGCCCGACGTGCTCGATCCCGCGCTCCTGCGCCCCGGCCGCTTCGACCGCCAGGTCGTGGTGCCGCGCCCCGACGTGAAGGGACGCGAGGAGATCCTGCGTGTCCACGCCCGGCGCATTCCGCTGGCACCGAACGTCGAGCTGAAGGTCCTGGCGCGCGGCACGCCCGGCTTCTCGGGGGCCGATCTCGCAAACCTCGTGAACGAGGCAGCGCTGCTGGCGGCGCGGCAGAACAAGAAGCTCGTCGAGATGCCCGACTTCGAGAACGCCAAGGACAAAGTCCTCATGGGCGTCGAGCGCCGCTCGATGATCATCAGCGACTCGGAGAAGCGCACGATCGCGTATCACGAGGCGGGCCATGCGCTGGTCGCGGACTTCCTGCCCGGCGCCGATCCGTTGCACAAGGTGACCATCATTCCGCGCGGCCGGGCCCTCGGCCTCACCATGCAGCTGCCGATGGACGACAAGTACAACTACTCGCGCGAATACCTGATCAACCGCATCACGATCCTGCTCGGTGGGCGGACGGCCGAGGAGATCGTGCTCCAGCAGCAGACGACCGGCGCCGGCGACGATCTGGAGAAGGCGACGGAGATGGCGCGCAAGATGGTCTGCGAGTGGGGGATGTCCGACAAGCTCGGGCCGCTGACCTTCGGCAAGAACGAAGAGCACATCTTCCTCGGGCGCGAGGTCGCGCGCCAGAAAGACTACAGCGAGGACACCGCGCTCGCCATCGACGGCGAAATCAAGCGGATCGTCGTCGACTGTGCCACCCGCGCGCGTCAGATCCTCGAGGAGAACATCGAGAAGCTGCACGCGCTGGCGCGCGCCCTGCTCGAGCGCGAGTCGCTCGACTCCGAAGAGATCGCGCGCATCCTCCGCGCGCGTCCCTTCTCCGAAGCGCCCGCGCCCGCGTAGCAGGCGCGCGCATGCCTGACGCGCGCGCGCGTCTCGCTTCGGTCGAGATCGGCGGACGCGCTCCGGTGGCCGTGATGGGCGTCATCAACGTCAGCCCCGAGTCGTTCCATCCAGGCTCCGTCTACGGCGCCGACGCCATCCTGCGCGTCGCGCTCGACATGGTCGACGCCGGCGCAGCGCTGGTCGACGTCGGCGCGCGGTCGACGGCGCCGTACCGGGACACGGAGATCTCGGAGGCAGAGGAGGCCGAGCGACTTGCACGCGCCGTGGAGCGGCTGGCCGA
>DASTCJ010000183.1:0-8150 GCA_035605575.1 Candidatus Methylomirabilota bacterium | reverse complement strand
ATGATCGGCGTGCCGGAGCTCAAGTCCCACGATCTGCGGCACGCGGTCGCAATGGAAGTGCTCGAGCAGCAGCACGACCTCGAGCAGGTGCGCGCGCTGCTGGGGCACACGCGCATCGACACGACCCAGGTGTACGCGACGATTCGTCCCGCGCAGCTCAAGCGCGCGGTGTCGTTTTATGAGGACAGAGCCGCACGCATGTTGAGCGGCTAAAAACACTATTTGAGTCCTGCTCGCGGGCGGATTACGCGTTTGGGCGAGCGCGAAAACCGGACTCGAACAGGAAAGGAGCGAGGACAAAACCGAGGAGAGGTGTTCCGAGTTTGAGGTCAAAGTCGCAATGGACTCAAACACGGAGCGAAATCATCAACGAAATCGAAATGGTGGCCCCAACGGGATTCGAACCCGTGTTTCAGCCTTGAGAGGGCCGTGTCCTGGGCCTCTAGACGATGGGGCCGCCTGAAGGAAGTGGCTGGGGGAGGAGGGCTCGAACCCCCATTACCGGGGCCAGAACCCGGCGTCCTACCATTAGACGATCCCCCAGCAACTACCGCTGCGACGCACGATTAGACCACACGCGTCGGAAGCGGTCAACGCACGGAGAGGCGTAGGGCGCGACTCGGGCGAAAGCGCGGCACGCGTGCGCCGGGAATCGTGATCGACGATCCGTCGCGGGGATCGCGGCCGCGACGCGGCGCGCGCCGCGCGACCACGAACGTGCCGAAGCCGCTGATGGTGACCGGCCGTCCCTGGCGGAGTGAGTCGCGCACGGCCGCCACGAAGGCGCCGAGCGCGCGGTCGGCCGAGGCGCGGGAGCCGCCGGCGGTGCGCGCCATCACGCGCGTCAGCTCGGCACGCGTCACGACGGTGTGGCGGCCGCCGTGATGACGCGATACACGGCGTCTTCGAACGTCCGCGGCTTGAACGGCTTCTCGACGACGGGGACGTCGCTGCCTGCGAGGAAGGCCCACGCGCCGTCGGTGGCAGTATCGCCGGTGATGAAGATGAAACGGCGTCCGTGGTCGGCGTCGTACGTGAGCGCGTTGCGATAGAGCTCCTCGCCGTCACCGTCGGGCATGCGCATGTCCGAGACGACGAGATCGTAGTGCCGCTGGCACAGGCGGTCGAAGGCGGCGCGGCCACCCGCGGCCACCTCCACGCGCCAGCCGCTCTCGCCGAGCAGGGTCACGATCAGATCGAGCACGGCCGGTTCGTCCTCGACGACGAGCGCCACCTTGCCGACGCCGTTGATGACGCGACGTGGCCCATCTGTCGGCTCGGGCGGCGGCGGCGCGATCACCGGCAGCTCGAGCGTGAATGCGGTGCGGCCGGGCTGGCTCTCGACGGTGAGGCGGCCGCCGTGCTCTTGCACGATGCCGTAGGACACGGACAGGCCGAGCCCGGTGCCCATGCCGACCGTCTTCGTCGTGTAGAACGGCTCGAAGATGCGCGGCAGCGCGTCCGGCGGGATGCCCGATCCGTCGTCGATGACCTGGGCGACGATCGTGTTGCCGTCCTCGCGCAGCCGCGCGCGCAGGACGATCTCGCCTTGCGGCTTGGACTCGAGGATCGCCTGCTCGGCGTTGAGCAACAGGTTCAGGAATACCTGCTCGAGCTGCTGAGCGTCGCCCGTGGTCAACGGCACGTCGTCGCTGATCTCCTTGCGCACCGTGATCTTCGACAGAGTCAGCTGGTTGATCCGCAGTGCGAGCGTCTGCTCCATGATCTGCGGCACATCGACGGCCGCGCGCTCCGGCGGGCGCTGCCGCGCGACGTACAGCAGGTTGCGGACGATCTTTCCCATCCGCTCGCCCTGGGCCACCATCAGCTCCACCGGTCGGCGGACGTTCGCGGGCACGTCGCGGCCGAGCAGCAGCTGGCCGTAGCCGATGATGACGCTGAGCGGGTTGTTCAGCTCGTGGGCGACGCCGGACACGAGCTGGCCGATGGCCGACATCTTGGCCGCTTGCACGAGCTGCGCTTGCGTGTCGCGCAGACGCACGAGGCTGTCGTGAGCGCTCTCGTAGAGCCGCGCATTCTCGAGGGCGAGCGCGGCCTGGTCGGCGAAGAGCTGGAGCGCCTGCAGCTCGTCGGCGGTGAACTCGCGTCCGGTCACGTCGCTGAGCGACAGCGCGCCGACGATGCGATCGTGGCCGACCAGCGGCACCGACACCACGGCGGCGCCGCGGAGGCGCTCGATGCGCGCGCGCAGGTCGGGACTCATGTGCACGCGCGGCTCGCGCAAGATGTCGGGCGTCGCGATGATCTTGCGCTCCGCCACCGCGCGGCCGGCGGCGGCTTCGCCGGGCTCGAGCACGAGGCCGCGCGTCACCTCGGCCGACGGTCCGTGGCCCACGATCGCGATGAGCCGTCCCGTGTCCTCCTCGTATCGATAGAGCGTCGCGCCGCGCGTGCGCAAGAGCTCGAGAACGCCGTGCGTGATCAGCTCGCCGATGCGCCCTTCCTCCAGCGTGCCGGTCAGCTCGCGCGCGATGCGGGCCAGGCCTTCGGCGACGTCGCGCCGGTGCTGCGCTTCCTGGTAGAGCCGCGCGTTCTGCACGGCCACCGCCGCCTGCGCCACGAACATCTCGATCATGTCGCGCATGTCATCGGTGAACGCGATCGGCTCGGGATGCGCGAGCGACAGGATGGCGAGCAGCCGATTGCCCGCCACCACCGGATAGGCGACGTAGGCGCGCAGATTCCAGCGCGTCCACCACTCGGGATGGAGGATCCGCGGATCGGACGCGATGTCGTCGACGGCGAATATCTGGCGGGTCCGCGCCACCCAGCCGATGCCGCCGCTGTCGTACGAGACGCTCGGCGACGGAAAGGTCGCGGCGATCTCGGCCACGGAGCCGCCGCGGAACGACAGCGTGCGCGCGTGCTCGTCGGCGAGCCAGAAGGAGACGAAGCGCAGACCCGTGATCTGCGCGGCGAACTCGGAGATCGTGCGCAGCAGGTCGTCGAGCTCGAGGGCGCCGGACAGCCGCTGGTTGACGCCGGCCAGTGTCCGGATGCGCTCGGCCTGCACGCGCTCGGCCTGGTAGAGCGACGCGTTGCGAATGGCGATGCCGGCCTGCGCGGCGAGGAGCCGCAGCGCCTCCTGCTCCTCTGCGTCGGGCAGGCCTTCGGGCAGGATGTAGTCGAGCACGCCCACGAACGTGTCGCCGACGTTGATCGGCACGCCATAGTAGGTCGCGGCGGGACGGCGCGCCCACCACTCGCGCGAGACCATGCGCGGATGCAAGCGCGGCTGCGGGATGAGCACCGGCGCGCGCGCCTCGACCACGAGGCCCGGGAGGCCAGCGTCGGCCGCGCGCTCGGTCGGCACACCCTCCCACTCGCCGTCCGAGAGACCGCGGGCGCGCAGCGTCCGGTGGGCCGCGTCGAAGACGTGCACGGCGGCCATCGCGCCCGGCGTCATGCCCGCCGCCGCGCGGGCGATACGCTGCATGACGTCGGCGGAGTCGAGCGACGCCGTCATCGAGTGGCTCAAGGCCACGAGGTCGCGCAGCCGCTCGGCGCGGCGCGTGGCATCGGCGTAGAGGCGCGCGTTGTCGATGGCGAGCGCCGCGTGCTCGGCCAGCAGGCGGAGCGCGGCAACGTCCTGCATGTCGAAGGCGCGTTCGCTCCAGTAGTGGACGACGAGCGCCCCGTGGACGCGCCCGCTGGACCGGAGCGGCGCCGCCGCCACGGCCCTGAAGCCTTCGCGCTCGATCTGAGCGCGTCGCGCGCTGCTGAGCCACGTGGCGGCGTCGGCGAGGATGTTCGACGTCGTGACGACGGTGTCCTCGAGAATCGCGCGGCTGATCGGCCCACCCGCGACGGGGATTGTTTTGTCGCGCGCGTAGTCCGCCGAGAGTCGGCCTCCGACCCGCATCAGCGTGAAGTCCGGCGCCTGGCCGTCCCACGAGACGACGAGCGCCGCCTCGCCTCGCATGACATCGAGCGTGCGGGCCACGATGCTGTCGAGCGCCTCGTCGAGCTGCAGCGATGCGGTCAGCGACTGCCCCACTGCCTCCAACGCGCGCACGAACGTGCTGCGCTGCCGCCGATCGGTGACGTCGACGTGAGTGCCGACGACGCCGTGCACGCTGCCCTCGTCGCCATACCACGGGACGTACCGTGCCTCGATCCATCTCGTACGAGCGCCGACGTCAAAACGGACGTCACCCGTCGAGCAGCGGACACCTTGAAGGGCCCGCGCGAGGTGTGCGGGCACATCGGCGTCACGGAGAAATCCGAGCACGGAGGCGAGCGGCCGGCCGAGTGCCTCGGGTCGCGAGACGCCCGAGAGCCGCTCCATGGCGGTGTTCCAGGCGATGACGCATAGCGAGGCGTCGGTGACAACGACGCCGTCGTCGAGAGCGTCGATGAGGCTGGCGCCTAGCGCATCCACAAGCCAGAATCAGTATAGCGCGCGCCTCTCGCCCGCCACGCTTCCCGGCGGGTACAGCACGCTGGCATCGGTCTTGCTGGCCATGAAACAGGCCTTATGGGACTGCAGGGAGCGCGCATCCTCGTCGTCGAAGACGCCCCCGACATCCGGGAGGTATTCACTCTTCTGCTGCGCAGCGAAGGTGCGCACGTCGAATCGGCGGCCAACGGGCGCGATGCCCTCGAACTGGGCGCCGATGGCGACTTCGATGTGGTCTTGAGTGACCTCGGGCTGCCCGACATTCCGGGCGATGTGCTGATCCGCCAGCTCATCGCGCAATCACGCGGACGCACGCGTGTGCTGGTCGTCACCGGCTATGGCGAGCCGTACCTCACCCGTGCAAAGCAGGCCGGCGCCCAGGTCGTCTTTACAAAGCCGGTTGAATGGTCGCGCATCCTCGAAGCGCTGCAGCGGCCCGATCTCGCCGCGTCCGCCTGACCGGCCGCGCTCACCAGTTCGCCCGAGTCGCTATGCCATAATGTGCGGGCAATGCGCCTGGACCCCTCAACGCTCGTCCTCGCGGGGCTGGCGCTGATACTGATGATCGTCGCGTATTTCAAGGATCCCTCGCTGCCGTTGATCGGCACGCGCAACGGTCTTGCGATGCTGGCCTTCATCGTTCCGCGACTCATCCCCGCTCTCATCGTCGCCGGTCTCTTTCAGATTCTCGTGCCCCAGGACGTGGTGTCCCGTCACTTCGGACGCGAGGCAGGACTGCGGGGCCTGTTCATCGCAACGGGCGCCGGGATGCTGACGCCGGGCGGGCCGATGGTGAGCGTGCCCTTCATGGTGGCGCTCGGGAATTCCGGCGCCGCGCTGCCCGTGCTGGTCTCGTACATGACGTCCTGGTCGCTGTTCGGACTGCAGCGCATCATCGCCTGGGAGGCGCCGCTCATGGGCTGGCACTTCGTGTGGATCCGCGTGATCCCGAGCCTCGCCTTCCCCGTGGTCGCCGGCTGGCTGGTCGCGATGTTCTATCACGAGTAGCGCGATGGCCGTGAGCGACCTGCGCGAGCTCATCGCGCACCTCGAGCGCCGGCGGCAGCTGCGTCGCATCACCGTCCCCGTCTCGCGCGATCTCGAGATCACCGAGATCGTGGACCGGGTGTCCAAGACCCGCGGCGAGAGCAACGTCGCGCTGCTCTTCGAGCGGGTCGAGGGCGCCGACATGCCGGTCCTCGTCAACGCCTTCGGCAGCGAGGAGCGGATGGCGCTCGCCCTCGGTGTCGAGCGGCTCGATCAGCTCGGAGAGCGGATCGCCAGGCTCCTCGACTTGAAGCTGCCGGGCTCGTTTCTCGACAAGCTGAAGAAGCTCGGGACGCTGCTCGATGTCGCGAAGGCCGCGCCGCGTCGCGTGGGCGGGGCGCCGTGCCAGGAGATCGTCGAGACGTCGAGCCCATCGCTGGCCGCGCTGCCCGCGCTGACGTGCTGGCCCGAGGATGGCGGCCGCTACATCACGCTGCCTGCCGTCTTCACGCGCGATCCGAGCACCGGCGCTCGCAACGTGGGGATGTACCGGCTGCAGATCTTCGACGAGCGCACGCTCGGCATGCACTGGCAGCTGCACAAGGGCGGCGCCGAGCACGAGCACAAGGCGACCGCGCGCATGCCGGTGGCGATCGCGCTCGGCGGCGATCCCGCGCTGATCTACGCGGCATCGGCGCCGTTGCCGCCCGGCATCGACGAGGTTGTCTTCGCCGGCTGGCTGCGTGGCTCCGGGGTCGAGATGGTGCCGTGCCGTACGATCGATCTCGAGGTTCCCGCGCAGGCGGAGATCGTGCTGGAAGGCTACGTCGATCCCGCCGAGCGGCGACGCGAAGGTCCGTTCGGTGATCACACCGGTTACTACTCCCTCGCACGCGACTATCCCGTGTTCCATCTCACCGCGCTCACCCGCCGCGCGCGACCGATCTATCCGACGACGATCGTGGGCCGGCCGCCGCAGGAGGACTACTGGCTCGGCAAGGCCACCGAGCGGATCTTCCTGCCCGTCATGAAGCTGATGCTGCCGGAGATCGTCGACCTCAACATGCCGGCCGAGGGCGTGTTTCACAACCTCGTGATCGTGTCGATCCGCAAGCGCTATCCCGGCCAGGCGCGCAAGGTGATGACCGCGCTCTGGGGCATGGGCCTCATGATGCTCGCCAAGACGATCGTCGTCGTCAGCGAGCACGTGAACGTGCACGATCTCTCCGAGGTGGCCTGGCGCGCGACGGGCAACATCGATCCCAAGCGCGATCTCATGATCCTCGAAGGTCCGATGGACGATCTCGATCACGCGGCCGTGCGCCATCGCTACGGCGGCAAGCTCGGCATCGACGCCACGGAGAAAGGGCCGATGGACGAGCTCGGTCAGCCATGGCCCCATGAGATCCGTATGACCGACGAGATGCGCGAGCGCGTGACGCGACGCTGGAAGGATTACGGGCTCTGAGCAAGACGCGTCATCTCCTCGACGCCATCAAGTTCGAGCACACCGTCTTCGCGCTGCCGTTCGCGTACATCGCGATGGTGCTGGCCGCGGGCGGTTGGCCGGGCTGGCGCACCGTGCTGTGGGTGACGGCGGCGATGGTCGGCGCGCGCACGTGCGCCATGGCCACCAACCGCCTCGTCGATCGCTGGATCGACGCGGCCAATCCGCGCACGGCCGGGCGGCATCTGCCGCAGGGCGTGCTCGAGGCCGCCGATCTGAAGGCGCTCGCCATCGGCGGCGCCGCGCTCATGTTCGTCGCGGCCTGGCGGCTCAACCCGCTGTGTCTCACCCTCGCGCCGTTCGCGCTGATCTTTCTCGTCGGCTACTCGTACACCAAGCGCTTCACATGGGCGTCCCACTGGATTCTCGGCTTCACCGACGGCATCGCGGCCGCGGGCGGCTGGGCGGCCGTGGCCGGTCGCATCGAGGCACCGGCGTACGTGCTGTGGTTTGCGCTCACCGTGTGGATCGCCGGCTTCGATCTGATCTACGCCTGCCAGGATGTCGACTTCGACCGCGCGCATGGGCTCTACTCCTTCCCCGCGCGCTTCGGGATCGCCGCCGCGCTGCGCACCGCGCAGATCTGCCATGCCCTCACCGCGGTGGCCTTCGCGCTCGTGGCCATCGTGCTCGGCCTCGGCCCCCTCTACTGGATCGGCTGGCTGGCCGTGGTGGGACTGCTGATCTACGAGCACTCGCTCGTCACTCCGACCGACCTGTCGCGCCTCGACGTGGCGTTCTTCAACGTCAACGGCTACATCGCGGTGCTCGTGCTGGCGAGCGTGGTCGGCGGCCTGTGGAGGTAGCACCGCGGCGGCCGGACGACAAGGGCGCCAGCGTGCGCAGCATGTTCACCCGCATTGCGCACCGCTACGACCTGATGAACTCGTTGATGACGGCCGGCCGCCATCACGCGTGGCGGCGCATGACGGCCGCCGCGCTACGCGAGGCGCCGCCCGGTCCGATCCTCGATCTGGCCACCGGCACCGCAGATCTTGCGCTCGCCATCCAGCGCGTGCGACCGCAGACGACGGTGATCGGCGCCGACTTCTCGGAAGGCATGCTGCGCGAAGCGCGGGGCAAGCTCGCGCGCATGCGGGCGCGCGTGCCGCTCGTCGCCGCCGATGCGCTGACGCTTCCGTTTCGTGACCACACGTTCGCGGCGGTGACGTCCGCGTTCCTGCTGCGAAACCTCGCCGATCTCGGACGGGGCCTGGCCGAGATGCGTCGCGTGAC
>DASTCJ010000042.1:0-2757 GCA_035605575.1 Candidatus Methylomirabilota bacterium | reverse complement strand
TCGCCCCACATCTGCTTGATCCTGTTCGGTCGCACTCTGGCACCTCGCGTGAAGTGATGTGGCGGGTCGGCCCGTCGAGCGGGAGCGTAGCACAGGGTAGAATGCGCCGTTGACTCTTGGTGCCTTCCGCATCCGCAGCTTTCGCTTTCAGTTCGCGTCCGACCTCCTCACCTCGTGGGCGTTCGAGATGGAGACCGTCATCCTCGGCTGGTACATCATGGTCAACACCGGCTCGGTGCTCTGGCTCAGCGCCTTCGGCTCGCTCCAGTTCCTCGGCACGCTGGCGGCGCCACTCTTCGGCGTGCTCGGCGATCGGCTCGGCGGCCGCAGCGTGCTGTGCGCGATGCGCACCGTCTATGCGGTCCTGGCCGCGAGCCTGATGCTACTGGCGCTCGGCGGGCGCCTCTCGCCTGCCTGGGTCGTGGTCATCGCCACGTTCGTCGGCATCGTGCGGCCCAACGACCTCGTGCTGCGCAACACGCTCATCGGCGAGACGATTCCGGCGGCCGCGCGCATGGGCGCGCTGGCGATGTCGCGGGCGACGATGGACTCCGCGCGCGTGGGCGGGGCGCTGGCCGGTGCCAGCCTCTCGGCCGTGCTCGGCATCGGCGTCACCTACGTCTTCGTGACGACGTTCTATCTGCTCAGCCTCGCGCTGACGCTGGGTGTCGCTCGGCGTCCGCCCTTGCCCGTGACCCCGTCGATGGCGGTCGGTGGCGCATCGGGCTGGAGCGAGCTGAAGGCCGGCCTGCTGCACGTGGCACGCGCACCGGAGCTCGTGGCCATGGTGCTGCTCGCGTTCCTGATCAATCTCACCGCCTACCCCGTCTCCGGCGGCCTGCTGCCGTACGCCGCCCAGCGCATCTACCATATGGACGCGAGAGGCCTCGGGCTGCTGGTGGCGAGCTTCGCCCTCGGCGGGCTGCTCGCTTCGATCACGATGGTCGTCACCGGCGGGCCGCGCCACGCGGAGCGCGCCACCCTGGTCGGCACGATGCTCTGGTACACGCTGCTGCTCGGCTTCGGCCACCTCGAGAACATCACGGCCGGCTTCACGACGCTCTTCGTCGCCGGCTTCGTGCAGAACGTCGCGATGATCGCGATGACGTCGGTGCTGCTGGCCGGTGCTGGGGAGGGCTTCCGCGGGCGCGTGATGGGCGTCCGCATGCTCGCGGTGTACGGTTTGCCGCTTGGCCTCATCGGCGATGGCTTCCTCATCGATCGCATCGGCTATCCGGCCACGATCACCATCTCGGCGGCGCTCGGCCTGACGTGCACGGCGCTCATCGGGCTGCGGTGGCGCGCCAGCATGTGGCGGCGCGTGCCGGCCGCGCAGACCTGGGGCTAGCCGCCGAGGAACTGCTCGCAGACGTCGATCCACGCCTGCGTGGTGAGCGCGAGCGACTCGACATCGATGCGCTCGTCGTTGCCGTGGAAGCGTCCGGCCATGGCCTCCGCCGTCAACGCGCGGGAAAACAGCCCGAAGCCATACGCGACGGCGCCGTGCTCGCGGAAGTAGGGCGCATCGGTGAACCCGACGATCAGCCTCGGCAACAGCCGCACGCCCGGATAGTGGCCGGCCACGACCCGACCGAGCACGTCCCAGAGCGGCGTGTCGATCGGCGACACCGACGCCTGCTTGGAGAAGAGCTTGTCGACGTGGACCTCCTCGGCCAGATCGCCGAGGGCCTTGTCGAGATGGCGGCGCACCTCGTCCTCGTTGTCGCCCGGAATCGTGCGGATGTCGACCTCGATGTCGACGACGTCGGGAATGACGTTGGTCTTGACGCCGCCGTGGCAGATGTTCGGCGAGAACGTGGTGTGCGTCACCGACCAGGCGAGCTTCGCGAGCGCGGGCGGCAGCCGGACGATCGTCTCGTCCACGCGGGCCGGATCGACCAGCCCGGCGCGCACGTCGGGATCGACCTCGAGCGAGGCGACGAACGTCTTCCAGAGCTCGTCGACGTACGGCGCGGGGCGATAGTCGGCGAGCCGGTTGATGACGTGCGCCGCCTTCACGAGCGCGTTGTCTGCGGCGTACGGCATCGAGCCGTGGCCCGGCGTGCCGCTGACGCGCAGCCGGCGCCACGCCACGCCCTTTTCGCCCACGTGAACCGTCACGGCGAGCTCACCCCCACGCGAGCTGACGGTGCCGCCGTTCTCGGTCAGGCAGTAATCCGCGCGCAGCGCGTCCCAGTGGCGCTTGCAGACGTGGCCGGCGCCGAGCGCGCCGCCCGCCTCCTCGTCCGCGCACGCCAGGTAGACGAGCGTGCCGCGTGGGCGCCAGCCACGGCGCGCGAGCGTCTTGAGCGCGACGGCCTGCGACGCGGTGAGATTCAGCATATCGACGGCGCCGCGACCCCACACCTCGCCGTTGACGACCTCGCCACCGAACGGATCGCGCGTCCAGTGCGCAGGCGTCACCGGCACCACGTCGGTGTGGCCCATCAGGCAGAGTGTCGGCGCCGCCGGATCGCTGCCTTCGACGCGCGCCACCAGGCTCGTGCGATGTGGCGCGGCGTCGGGCGCGTACACTTCGAGGTCGAGCCCGGTGCCGGCGAGATAGGTGCGCAGGACGTCTGTCGTCCGCTGCTCGTGGCCGGAGCCGACGGTGCCGTCGTTGACGCACCGATTGCGGATGAGCTGCTGGAGCAGCTCGACCGTCTGGCCGGTGATGGCGGCGTCGATGGCGGCCATCACCCGGTGCGGCGATTGAGATAGTGCAGCGGCAGGCCCGGCCGCGGCCACTCGAACGAG
>DASTCJ010000240.1:0-4022 GCA_035605575.1 Candidatus Methylomirabilota bacterium | reverse complement strand
TAAATGGCCGCCAAGATATCACGCGGCCGTACGCCGCGCGAGGATCATCCACTCGCGTCCCTGGCGGCCGCGCGCCGAGCGGGGCGGCGCGAATGCGCGCTCGATCCGGAAGGCCGGACGCAGCACCTGCCGCACTTCATCCATCGAGACCGGAAACGGCGGGCCGGCGTTGATGGCGCGCAGCGGAAAGAAGCAGCCCAGCAGCCAGCCGCCCGGCCGGATCGTGCCGGCCAGCGATCCGACGTACTCCCGCCGCCGCGCGGGATCGATGGCGCAGAAGCAGGTGTACTCCCAGGCGCCGTCGAAGGCATTCGGCAGCTCGCGCCCGAGGGCGAACACGTCGCGCGACTCGAACCGAGCCGGCGACCGGTCGCGCGCGGCCAGCGCACGCGCGGCCTCCAGGGCCAACGGGGAGAAGTCGAAGCCGACGGCGTCGTAACCGAGGCTTGCCAGGAAGCGCACGTCATGCCCGCGGCCGCAGCCGGGCACCGCCAGCCGCGCGCCATCGAGCCGCGCGGTGGCGAAGAAGTCCACGAGCGGCGGAGCGGGGCCGCCGAGCTCCCAGCCGTCGCCGCCGCGAGCGTAGAGCGTTTCCCAGAACTGCGGCGTGTTCACACGGGCCATCGCACATCCTCGAAATCGACCACCGCGCGCTCGGCGCCGGCGGCGACGAGCTCGTCGCGCGTGTGCGCGGTGGTGACGCCGATCACGCGCATGCCGGCGGCGCGCGCGGCGTGCACACCGACCACGGCGTCCTCGAACACCAGGCAGGCGCTCGGATCGACGCCGAGGCCGGCGGCGGCCTTGAGATAGACCTCCGGATTCGGCTTGCCCCAGCGGACGTCGTCGGCGGTGACGAGCACGTCGAAGCGGCCGTCCAGGCCGAGCGCCCCGAGCACGCGATCGAGGTCGCGGCGCGTAGCCGAGGTACCGACCGCGCGCGGGATGGCGGCCCCGGCGAGCGCGTCGACGAACGCCACCACGCCGGGCACCGGCACCAGGCCCCGGCGCGCGAGGCGCGCGTAGTGCCCACGCTTGCGCTCGGCCAGCCGTCGTGCCTCCGCGCGATCGACGTCGTGGAGGAGCAGCGCCACCGCCTCGTCGGCCGGACGACCAATGGTGATGCGCCAGAACTCCGGCGGCGGCGCCACGCCGAGATCATCGAACATCGCGCGCCACGCGTCGCGATGGTGAGCCCCCGAGTCGACCAGCACGCCGTCCATGTCGAAGATCACGGCGCGGACGGCGCCGGCGGTCACCGCAACCGGTAGAGCGGCGCGAGGGCGCGGAAGGTCTCGAGCGCCGCGTCGCGATACCGCGCCTCGGTCCAGCGCGCGGCTTCCGAGGACTGGATCATGCGGCCGAG
Source organism: Candidatus Methylomirabilota bacterium (assembly GCA_035605575.1). GTDB lineage: Bacteria > Methylomirabilota > Methylomirabilia > Rokubacteriales > CSP1-6 > AR12. Next base: position 2,656 of record DASTCJ010000240.1, on the reverse strand, counting down.
CACCAGCTGGCCGTCGCGCGTGCGCGTGAGCTCGTCGCCGAGCTGGGCGAGCTGCTCGGTCGACAGATCGGCGAGCGGCGAGGCCGGCTCCTCGTCGTGCTCGTTCTTGAACCACGCCAGACCGTTGACGCGGCGGAGCACGGGCGCGAGCCGCGGCGCGCTCTTCTTCCAGGCGGCGGCCCAGCGCTGCTTGTCCTCGTGCTCGGGCCCCACCTCGAAGAGAAACCGCACGGCGCCTCGTGAGACGGCCACCTTGAAGTGCGCATGCTTCTTGTAGCCACGGGCGCTCGGCCCGAACGCCACCCACGTATCGTCCGGCGGATTCACCGTGCGCCGCGCATGCTTGGCGACGTGCGCGAACACCTCACCGCCGGTGGAGCGGCCCACGCCCGGCGCAAGGCTGTGACCGATCGCCTCCAGCTTCGGGCGCAACCGCTGCCGGATCCCGCCCATCCGCCCCTTGAAGGAAGGCTCGTCGAACACCTTGAAGTCGGCCGCGTAGAAGGCTGTGGACGGCATCCGCGTTCTCCTCGCGAAAGCTCAGAGACTGTCGAGCGGAAAGATCGGCCGGCGGACGTTGGTAAACGTGAAGCGTGAGAGGTTGGACGACGAGAGGCCGGGCGCATCGACCTCGATGATCTCGTGCGCGATCGGCTCGAACGCGGCGCGATAGTGAACGCTGGACTTCACCACGAGGATGCGCTCGCGCGCCGGCTCGATGCCGACGACGCGGATCATCTCCGGATCGAGCGTCTGCCGGCGGTGCGTGATGAGGACGATCTTCACGCCGCCGACTTCGAGCACCGCGGTCGGCCCGAGGTTGCCCGTCATCCCGCGCATCATCGGTCCCTTGTAGACGAAGCGCCCATCGGAGACACGCCGCACGCGCCCGGTGAGCGTGAGCGGCGCACCGTGCGAGGGATCGACTTTCCCGCCGACGGCCAGCGTGAGCGTCGCGCCGGTGCCGGCCGCGACGCATGCGGCGGCCGCCTCGGGATCCCAGATGGACGCGACGGTCGTCTCCGTGGCGCCCGCGCGGAGCAGCTCGCGGAGGAGCTCGGTCGTGTCTCCACCCGCGCCGCCGCCGGTGTTGTCCGCGATGTCGGCCAGCACGATCGGACGCTCGTCGGCAGCGAGCGCGCGCGCCACCGCCTCGCGCACCGGCACCGCCGAGTGCAGGAACTCACGCCGGTGCGTCCATGCGGTGGCCACGAGCTCGTCGGCGAGCGTATCGGCCAGCGCCTGGTCGTGATCGGTGACCACGTAGACGCTCAGGCCGGCGTCATGGATGTCGGCCAGCGGAAATCCGGCGAAGATCGAGATGGAGACGACGCCGGGGCGGCGCTCCATCGCGTCGGCGAGATCGTACAGCCGTCGCATCGGCCCGCGCGCGGTGAGCTGCCCGGCGATCGGCGGCAGAAGCGGCGGCTGGCGGAACGCGACGGTGGGACGCAGCCGGCCGGCCACCACGTCGCGCAGCCGCCCGGTGGCCTCGCGGCCGCGCACGTCCATGTCGACGTGCGGGTAGGTCTTGTAGCCGTGCAAGAGCGTCGCCGCCTCCACCATCGCGCGCGTGACGTTGGCGTGGAAGTCCAGCGTGACGGCGACGGGGACCGCGCCGACAGTCGCCCGCACCGCGCGCAGCAGATCGCCCTCGCCGTCGTCGAGGCCCTCCACGACCATGGCGCCGTGCAGGTCGAGCAGCACGCCGTCGAGGCGCCCGGCCCGGCGCAGATCGGCGAGCAGCCGCTCGCGCGCCTCGGCGTAGAATTCCTTGCTGACACGCCCGGCCGGTGAGGCGGCCGCCGCCAGCGACGGAACGAGCGTGATGCCGTGCCGGGCCGCCGCCGCGATCATGCCGCCCAGACAGGTCCCGGTGTCGCGGTACGCTTCGAGCAGCTCGCCGCCGTAGCGCAGATCGTGCGCTTCGAACTGAAGGCGATCGGTCGGTATGGTGCTGAACGTGTTCGTCTCGTGCGCCAGCATCGCGAGGAAGAACCGCACGGCGCCTCCTGATCGCTCGAAGATCCGAATGACGGGACAGTGGACGGTAGTGTAAAGGTTCGAATCGGACCAGGCAACGCCAAGGCCGAAAGGAGAGTCGGGATGAGCGACGCGTCGTGCTTCCACAATCTTCACGAGGGCGGGATCGTGCGCGAGCTGGCGGCGGGCATCACCGCCCGCGTGTTTCCCGGCGTGAACGCGATGCTGTCGGTGGTGACGCTCGAGCCGCACTCCGTCTCGCCCGTGCACGCGCACGCCAACGAGCAGTGGGGCGTGTGTCTGGAGGGCGAGTGGATCCGCATTCAGGACGGCGTGGAGCACCACGTTCGCAAGGGCGATTTCTGGCAGACGCCGCCGAACGTGCCGCACGGCGGACGCACGCTCGACTCGCGCTGCGTCGTGCTCGATATTTTTGCGCCGCCGCGGGAGGAGTATCGGCAGGCCGGGCGCGGCCTCGGCTCGGCGACCCTCACGCGCTGACGTACGCGCGCGGCGTGGTGTGCGGGCGGGCGCGGCCGGGTCTCGCTCCCCGAGACACGCCATCCGACGATGGTGTGCGCCTGCCGGCGTCCAAACGATTTACCGCCGGGGCCGAGGCGGTACCCTAAGGCACGGTCTCGGGGAGCGAGACCCGGCCGCGCCCGCCCGCACA
>DASTCJ010000060.1:0-9245 GCA_035605575.1 Candidatus Methylomirabilota bacterium | reverse complement strand
TCCTCGGCTTGATCTGCTGCGCCACTTGGTCTATTAACTAACCAGTTGGTTAACTGATGAGCCGGACGAGGAAACGTTCGAGCGAGGCTTCGCACGCCGCTATCTTCGCGGCGGCGGCAGAGGAGTTCTCGGAGCGCGGGTTCGAAGCCGGGGGCGTGGACCGCATCGCCGCGAAGGCGCGGGTGAACAAGGCGATGCTCTACTACCACTTCGGGAGCAAGCGCGCCCTCTACATCGAGATCCTGCGCGACATGTTCCGCGCCGTCAGCCAGAAAGCACGCGCCATCGCCGACGGTCCCGGCACGGCACCCGACAAGCTCGATCGCTGGATCGCGACGATCATTCAGGAAGCGGCGGCACGCCCGTGGTTCCCGCCGATCATGCTGCGCGAGCTCGCGTCCGGCGCGCCGCGCTTCGATCCCGACACGTTCGCGCTGATGAATTCGATCTTCGGCGCGGTGCGCGACATCCTGCTGCAGGGGCAGCGCGAGGGCAGCTTCGGCGACCTCGATCCGCTGCTCACGCACCTCACCATCATGCCGCCCATCCTGATCTTCTTCGCGCGGCAGCGCGTGCTCGCCACCAAGGAGATCGCGACCGGCCTCCTCGAGCCGCGCCAGATCGACGCGTTCGTCGCGCACATGCAGCGCACCGCCCTGCGTCTCGTTCAGAAGGAAGGACCACGTCCGTCATGAGCCCTCTCACACGTCTCGCCCTGGTGCTTTCGACCGCCGGCCTCGCCGTGGCGTGCTCGCAGCCGCCCCCGTCGAATACGTTGACGGCGTCGGGCAACGTCGAAGCCACCGAAGTGCAGGTGGCGCCGGAGGTCGGCGGCCGGATCGTCGAGCTGCGCGTGGCCGAAGGCGACCGCGTCCAGGCGGGCGCCGTGATCGCGACGCTCGACACGAAGGACACAGAGCTGCAGATCGCGCGGGCGCGTGCCGAGCGGGCCGCCGCCACGGCGCAGCTCCGTCTCATCGAAGCCGGCGCCCGCGCCGAGGACGTGCGCCAGGCCGAAGCGCAGGTGGACGCCTCCACGAGCGAGATCGCGGCCATCGACGTGGAGATCAGGAGCGCGCAGCTCGACCTCGACCGCTTCGAAGCGCTGCTCGCCTCGAACGCCGGCTCGCAGAAACAGCGCGACGACGCGAAGGCGCGGGTCGATCTCGCACGCGAGCGCAAGCGTGCGGCCGAGGAGCGCGTGCGCGTGTCGCGGACCACGCTCGACCGGGTGCGGGCCGGCGCGCGCAAGGAGGAGCTCGAGGGCGCGCGAGCGCGCGTCGCCACGGTTGACGCGCAGCTGGCCGTGCTCGACAAAGGATTGCGCGACGCGCAGGTCACGGCCCCGACGGGCGGCGTGGTGACGCAGAAGCTGGTCGACGCCGGTGAGATCGTGGCGCCGCGCACGCCGCTCGTCATCGTCACCGATCTCGATCACGCGTGGGCGAACGTGTTCGTGCCCGAGCCCGCCATCCCGCGGCTCAAGCTCGGTCAGGCCGGGACGGTGCGCACCGACGCCGGCAGCACCGTGCAGGGCACCGTAACGTTCATCTCGCCCCGCGCGGAGTTCACGCCGCGCAACGTGCAGACGGCCGACGAGCGCTCGAAGCTCGTCTACCGGGTGAAGGTGACGGTGGACAACTCCGCCGGCGTCCTCAAGCAGGGCATGCCGGTGGACGCGGACTTCGTGCTGCCATGAGCGCCGAAACCGCAGGGCGGGGTTCGAGCCCCGCCGTCCAGTTCACCAGCGTTGAAAAAACCTTCGGCGGCGCCGTCGCGCTGGCAGGCCTCACGCTCGACGTGCGGCGCGGCGAGATGTTCGGGCTGATCGGTCCGGACGGCGCCGGGAAGACCACCGCCATCCGGCTGTTGTGCGGCCTCCTGCACGTCGACGCTGGAACCGTCCGCGTGTTCGACCGCGATCCGGTCCGCGACCACGCGTGGGTGACCGCACGCGTCGGCTACCTGTCGCAGCGTTTCAGCCTGTACGGCGACCTCACCATCGACGAGAACATCGAGTTCTTCGCCGAGATCCACGGCGTCCGCGGCTACAAGGCGCGTCGCGACGCGCTGCTCGACATGACGCAGCTCACGCCCTTTCGCGCCCGCCTCGCCGATCGGCTGTCGGGCGGCATGAAGCAGAAGCTGGCGCTCGCGTGCACGCTCGTCCACGAGCCCGAGCTCATCGTGCTCGACGAGCCGACGACGGGCGTCGATCCGGTATCGCGCCGCGAGTTCTGGAAGCTGCTGTCGGAGTTCCTGTCGCGCGGCATCACCATCGTGATGTCCACGCCGTACCTCGACGAAGCGGAGCGGTGCGCGCGCGTGGCGCTGCTGCACGAGGGGCGCACGCTGGCCGTGGACGAGCCGTCGCGGCTGCGCACGCTGATCGGCGGCCGCATCGTGGAAGTGATGGCGCCGGGACGCGCCGACGCCGCCGACGTGGCGCGGGCGCTGCCCGGCGTCAGCGACGTGCAGGTGTTTGGCGAGCGGCTGCACCTGACGCTCGACAGCGAGTCCGACGACGCCGTGGATGTCCTGGCGCGGCAGATGGCGGCCACGCCGCTCGCCGGCGCGAGCGTGCGCGCGGTGCCGCCGTCGCTCGAAGACGTGTTCATCGCCACGCTGGCGCGAAAGGAGCAGGCCAGTGCGTAGCTACACTGCCGCTGAGGCCGGTCTAAAGACCGGCGGCTACTGGAATGCCGCCCTGAAGACCGGCGGCTACGTACTCGCGCTCGCGCTCGCGGCCACACCGGCGTGGGGGCAGCAGGCGCCGGCGCCCGCGGTTCGCCTGACGCTCGAGGAGGCGCGGACGCGTGCGCTCGAGGCGAGCCATCGCCTTGCCGAGGCGCGCGCGCGGGAAACGGTGGCGCAGGCGGTCATCGAGGCGCGTGTGGCGGCGGAACGGCCGTCCGTGTCGGTTTCGGGCGGGTATACGCGGACGAACCACGTCACCCCCTTCTTCGTGCCGGGCCCAACGGGGCTGCCGCGCGCGATTTATCCCGACGTTCCGGACAACTACCGCTCGCGGCTCGACCTGCAGTGGCCGATCTACACCGGCGGCCGCACTGACGCGCTCGAACGCGCGGCGCGAGCCGAGGCCGGCGCCGCCGCGGCCGATGTCGAGACCGCGCGCGCCGATCTGCGACTGGAAGTGGCGCGCGCCTTCTGGGCGGTCGTGACCGCGCGCGCGGCGGTTGCCGTCGTGGAAGACGCGCTCGAACGCGCCGGCGTGAACGTGAACGACACGCGCCAGCGGCTGAACGCCGGCCTGGTGCCGCCCAACGAAGTGGCGTCGGCCGAGGCGCAACAGGCGCGGCAGCGCATGCTGCTCGTCGAGGCGCAGAACCAGCGCGATGTCTCGTTGGCGGAGCTCGCGCGGCTCGTGGGTCTCGATCCGTCGCAGGCGATCGAGCCGGTCGCGGAGCTGGAGCAGCCACCCGCAGCCGGGCAGACATTCGACGCGCTGGCCCGTGAAGGGCTCGCCCGGCGGCCCGACCGCAAGGCGCTGGAACTGCGCATCACCGCCGCGGACCTGCAGAAGGCGGCGGCCGCGGCGGGGCGCAAGCCGTCGATCGGAGTCGGCGCCGGCGTGGACTACGCGCGGCCGAACCCGAAGATCTTTCCGCGCGCCGATCACTGGGACGATTCGTGGGACGCCGGCGTGAGCGTCAGCTGGTCGCTGTGGGATGGGGGCCGCGTGGCGGCCGATGTGGCGCAGGCCGCCGGCGCGGCATCGGCGGTGCGCGCGCGGCTGCGCGAGTTCGACTCGGTGCTCGCCGTCGAAGTGCGGCAGCGGTCGCTCGAGATCTCGTCCGGCACCGCCGCGGTGGCCGCGGCGGACGAGGCGGTGCGCGCCGCCACCGAGGCGCGGCGCGTGGTGGGCGAGCGGTATCGCGCCGGCGTCATCGCGCAGGGCGACGTGCTCGAGGCTGAGCTCCAGCTGCTCCAGAGTCAGCTCGATCGCACGCGCGCGCTGGCGTCGGTGCGGTTCGCCGAAGCGCGCCTCGACCGGGTCCTAGGAAGATAGAGGGGGCGATGAACGCGGCACATGCCATCGAGGTCCGGGATCTGTCGAAGCGCTTCGGCGCGTTCGTGGCCGTCAATCGCGTGTCGTTCGACGTCCGCGCCGGTGAGATCTTCGGGTTCCTCGGCAGCAACGGCGCCGGCAAGTCCACCACCATCCGGATGCTGTGCGGCCTGCTGAAGCCGACGTCGGGGACGGCCCTGGTGGACGGCATCGACGTGGGGCGCGATCCCGAGCGCGTGAAGCGGCGCATCGGCTACATGTCGCAGCGCTTCTCGCTCTACGAGAACCTGACGGTGGACGAGAACATCCGCTTTTTCGGCGGGGTCTACGGGCTCGACCGCGACCGCCTCGCCGCGCGCCGCGAGTTCGTGCTCGAGATGGCGGGGCTGCGGGGCCGTGAGTCCACGCTCACCCGCTCGCTGTCCGGCGGCTGGCGGCAGCGGCTGGCGCTCGGCTGCGCCATCCTCCACGAGCCGCCGATCGTGTTCCTCGACGAGCCCACCGGCGGCGTCGATCCGCTGTCGCGACGGCGCTTCTGGCGCCTCATCGACGGTCTGTCGCAGGCAGGCGTCGCGGTGCTCGTCACGACCCACTACCTGGACGAGGCCGAGCACTGCCACCGCATCGCCATCATCCAGGCGGGCACGCTGGCGGCGCTCGGCACGGTGGCCGAGCTGAAGCGGACCTTTGCCGGCCGGCCGATCGTGGAAGTGCACGCGACGCCGCCGGTGCAGGCGATGAACGCACTCGACGCCATGCCCGAGGTGGAGAAGACCAGCATCTTCGGCACGGCGGTGCACGCCGTGCTGCGCACGCCGCAGGCCGACACCACCGCCATCGCCGAGCGGCTGCGCGCCGCCGGCCTCGACGTGGCGTCGTGCGGCCTCGTGGAGCCCTCGCTCGAGGACGTGTTCCTCGACGTCGCGGAGCGGAAGGCCGCCGCCTGATGCGGAAGGTGCTGGCCGTCGCCGTCAAGGAGCTGCGGCAGATCCGCCGCGATCGGCGGAGCCTGCTGATCCTGCTCTTCGTGCCGGCGTTCTTCCTGCTCGTCTACGGCTACGCGCTGAACTTCGACATCCGCAACATCCGCCTGGCGGTGCAGGACGACGACCGCAGCAGCGCCAGCCGCGAAGTCGTGTCGGCCTTCGTCAATTCCGGCTACTTCGATCTCGTCGCCGACGTCGTGGACGGGCACGACGTGACCGGGCTCCTCAATCGCGGCGACGTCCGCGCCGTGCTGGTGATTCCGCCGCGATTCGGAGCCGACGCCGCCACGGGGCGCCCCACCAGCCTGCAGTTCCTGATCAACGGCGACAACGCCAACACCGCCACCACGGTGATGGGCTACGCCGTGGGTCTCGTGGCCACCGTGTCCACGCGCTACGAAGTGCAGGCGAGGCTGGCCTCGCCGGCGGGGCCGGTGCTCACGCTCGAGCCGCGCGTCTGGTACAACCCCGAGCTGCGCAGCACGCTCTTCCTGGTGCCCGGCCTGATCGCCTACATCGCGATGCTCACGGCGGTGGTGTCCACCGCGCTCTCCGTCGTCCGCGAGAAGGAGGCGGGCACGATGGAGCAGGTCCGCATGTCGCCCATCGGCGCTCCCGCGTACGTGATCGGGAAGACGGTGCCGTACTTCGTGATCTCGCTCGCCTCGTCGCTCGGCGTGGTGGCGGTGTCGATGGTGCTGTTCGACCTGCCGGTGCGCGGCTCGTGGACGGCGCTCATCGCCTGCGTGTCGCTCTTCCTGGTGGGCGCGCTGGCGTTCGGCGTGCTGATCTCGACGATCGCCGAGTCGCAGCAGGTGGCGTTCCAGATCGCGCTCCTCACGTCGTTCCTGCCGACGCTGATGCTCTCCGGCTTCATCTTTCCGATCAGCAGCATGCCGGTGTTCCTGCAGGCGGTGACGCACGTGGTGCCGGCCCGCTATTTCCTGGTGATCCTGCGCGGCCTCCTGCTCAAGGGCGTCGGCGTCGAGCAGTTGTGGGTGGACATCGCGTCGCTCGCGGCGTTCTCGTTCGTGGTGCTGGCGCTGGCCTCGCTGCGCCTGAAGCGCGCGTGGGCGTAGCGAGGCTTCGCCTCGCTCCGCCTGGCAGTGTTTAATTGCCCGCGCTTCGCGCGGGCGGTAGGGTGGGTGGAGACGTGCAGCGCCTGCTGAGCCTGATTCGCAAGGAGCTGATCGAGCTGCGGCGCGATCCGCGGCTGTTCGCGATCGTGATCGTCGCGCCGCTCGTGCAGCTAACGCTCCTCGGCTACGCCGCCACGACCGACGTGCACGACGTGCCGCTCGTCGTCGCCGACGAGGACCGGTCCGTCGAGAGCCGCGCGCTCATCAGCCGGTTCGACGCCTCGCAGAACTTCGTCGTGGCGGATTCGGTGGAGTCGTCGAGCCAGATCGACACGTTTCTCGACTCAGGGCGCGCCTGGATGGCGCTCACCATTCCAGCTCGCTACGGTGAACGGCTGCGGACCGGCGTGCCAGTGCAGGTGCAGGTGGTGGCCGACGGCAGCGACGCCAACTCGACGAACGTCGCGCTTGGCTACGCGGGCTCCCTGATTGCCGGCTACAGCCGCGAGCTGGCGGCCGAGATGGGGCGCGGGCCGGCGGCGCCGCTCGTGACGGCGCAGGTGCGCGTGTGGTTCAACCCGCAGCTCGAAAGCCGCTTCTTCATCATTCCCGGCGTGCTGGCGCTGCTGCTGCTCGTGGTGACGACCAACCTGTCGTCGATGGCGATCGTCCGCGAGAAGGAGCTCGGTACGCTCGAGCAGTTGAACGTCACACCGATCGCGCGCTGGGAGCTCATCGTCGGCAAGCTCCTGCCGTATGCGCTCATCGGCGCGGTGGACGTGCTGCTGGTGATCGGCGTCGCCGTCTTCTGGTTCGAGGTCCCGTTGCGCGGCAGCCTGCTGCTGCTCATCTCGATGTGCTTCGTCTACCTGCTGACGACCCTCGGCCTGGGGCTGTTCGTGTCCACGATCTCGAAGACGCAGCAGCAGGCGATGATGACGTCCTCGTTCTTCTTCATGATCCCGATGGTGTTCCTGTCGGGATTCGTCTTCCCCATCGAGAACATGCCAGACATCGTGCAGCACGTCACGCTGTTGATCCCGCTGCGCTATTTCCTCGTGATCGTGCGCGGCATCTTCCTGAAGGGCGTGGGCCTGGAGACGCTGTGGCCGCAGGCGCTGGCGCTTGCCGGCTGGGGACTGGGGATCCTGACACTCGCGACGCTCCGCTCCAGCAAGCGCCTTACCTGACGCTGAGCCCCCAGCCGACCGCGGCGCCGCTGCCCGCGCCAATCCCGGCGCCGAGCGCCGACCAGGCCCCGGGGCCACACCTGCATGCCTGTTGCTCGAGGACGAGACCAGTCACGAAGCCCGCTGCCGCGCCGGCGGCGGCGCCGATGATGATCGCCTTCTTCCTCGACCCGCGGATGCCGCGGTTCTGGGACACACGCGCCTGCCAGCCGCCCCTTTGCGAATACTCCGGCGTGGCCAGGATCGTTCGACCCTGCGCGGCCAGGGTCGGCTTCGCCGCTGCCGCCGCCCGCTCCTCGGCTTGTGCCGGCACGACGAGCGCCGCCGTGACTACCGCGAAGATCAGGAATCTCATCGTCGTTCCTCCCGCACTCCAAGGTGCGAAAGGGCGACGGAGGAGCTCAGCGCGTGACTGGCGGCGCGTCGGCGAAGGGCCGGATGCCGAATTCCGGGTAGATTTCGCTCGGGAAGTAGACGACGCCGTCCTTCACGACCATCCGGATCGTCTTGATCGCCTTCAGGTCGCGCGTCGGGTCGCCAGGGATCAGGAAGAAGTCGGCCAGCTTCCCTTTTTCGATCGAGCCGAGCCGCTGGTCCTGCCCCAGGTAGCGCGCCATGTCGAGCGTGGCCCACGCCAGGATCTCCGCCGGCGTCATGCCCACGCGCTGGTAGAGCTCCAGCTCGCGGTGGTAGGTGAACGAGCCTCCGAGATCGGTCCCGGGGATCAGCATCACGCCGCGATCCCGCAGCGCCTTGACGGTGGCGATGATCTGCTCGAACGCGCCGCGGTAGGCGTCGTCGTCGCCAGGTGCCGACGTGTCGGACCTCGCGGCTTTCGCCGACCGCTGATACCCGACCGGCATGTGATCCAGATAGTCCATGGCGCCGGGCGGCACGACGCCGTTGCGGTTGAGCGTCAGCTCCTCGTGGATCGCGAGCGTCGGGTCGATCGCCAGCTTGCGCTGCGCCATCGCGTCTATGGTGCGCCGGACAGCCGGACTGGACAGGTCCAGCGACGGAAAGCGTTTCATCGCCGTCAGGCGCAGCAGCGTTCTCGTGTCCTCGCCAGCTTGAAGGACCCAGCCGAGCATGAACTGGTTGATGTGCGTCAGCTCGTCGTAGCCGGCCTCGATGACCGCATCGGCCGTCGAAAACGCCGGCACGTGCCCGGCCACGCGCATGCCGAGCCGGTGTGCTTCCTGCACCATCGCCGGCACCCACGCCGGGTTGATGCTGTTGTAGATCTTGATCTGCCAGAAGCCGCGCGCGCCGTACCACCGCACGGCGTCCAGCGCGGCCGCTTCGCTGTCCACGACGATGCCGTTGTTGGCGTTGAACGGGCTCTTCCCTTCGATGAAGCCGCTGCGCGTCACGCGCGGGCCCGCGATCGTGCCCGCCTCGATCCGCCGGATCAAGCCCGCCAGCACCTCGTTGTTGTTACCCATGTCGCGGATCGACGTGATGCCGCTCAGGAGGTTCGTCATCGCCTCGTCCTGATCGAGGTGACCGTGCATCTCGTACAGGCCCGGCACCAGCGTGCCGTTGGCGCCGTCGATGGCCACTTCGCCTGGCGTGGCGGGGCTCGCGAGAGGCTCGATGCCAGCGATGCTGTTGCCGTTGACGACGACCGACACCGGTTGGGTGAGCGTTTTCGTCTTCGGATCGAAGAGCCGGACGTTCCTGATCCGCACCGGCGCGCCGTAGCGATGGGCCCACGCCTTCTGCTGCGCCAGCAGCCGGTCGGCCGACATCGTGGCCGCGAGCTCGCGTAGCCGCGCGTCCTCCTTCTCGTAGCCCTCGCGCACGAAGATGAAGCCGGGCGAAATGACCGCAAACAACGCGCCGCGCGCGTCGAGCAGCACGTAATCGGGCGTGAGGTTCGTGCCGCCGAGCGTATAAGCGGTCACCCGCACCGTGCCGCCGCTGCCGGACATGGTGAGGTCCGCCCCCTTTTTCAGGG
>DASTCJ010000003.1:0-2796 GCA_035605575.1 Candidatus Methylomirabilota bacterium | reverse complement strand
GTGCCGGCCGTCCACCGCACGGCGCTCGGCTACGAATCGCCCGAGGCGATCGATACGGAGCTGTTCCTCGATCATCTGGCGGCCTTGCGCGGCGGGCGCTCCGTTGCGCCGCCGCGGTTCTGCTTCAGCACGCATCGCCGGCACAGCGTGGAGGCCACCGTCGAGCCGCGGCCGATCCTGCTCGTGGAGGGCGTGCTGCTCCTTTACGATCCGCGCGTGCGCGCGCTCCTCGATCTGTCGATCTTCCTCGACGTCCCTGACCCCGTGCGCGTGTCGCGAGCCAGCCGGCGGGACGCCAGCCAGGACGAACACTCGCGGCGCTCCGGCCTCGAGGTGTACGACGCCATCGCCCGCGGCATTCACGCGCGATATGTCGAGCCCACGAAGGCCTTCGCGGACCTCGTGCTGCTGAACGCCGGACGGCTCGATCGGGCGGCCGAGGTCGCGGCCACCGTGATCCTCGACCGCGTCGAGCGGCGCGCGCGCGGCACTGCCGCATGAGCCGCATTGGTCTCCTCGTCTCGCTCACCGCCCCGACGCGCGGCGCCGTCGAGGACGTCGTGGTGGCCCTCCTCGAGCGTCTCGACCCCGGCGCGTTCCGCCTTGCCCTGGCGGCGCCAGCGCCGTTGCTCGACAGCGTGGCGGGCGATCTCCACGGCGTGCCGCTGGACATCGAGGCGGTGCAGGCGGACAGCTGGCTGCGGCGGCGCGACGTGGCGCGGCTGTCGGCGTTCATCCGTCGCGTCCGGCCGCACGTTGTGGTCACGCATGCGCCGCACGCCACGCTGGTGGCGGCGCCGCTCGCAAAGTGGGAACGCGCCAGGGTGATCGCGACCACGCACGGCCGCGACGAATCGCGTGGCCGGCTGATGCCGTGCCGGATGATGGCACGCTTCGTCGACCGCGCCATCGCGGTCTCGGAGGCGGCGCGCGCGAGGCTCGTCGCCGCCGGGTTCCCTGCCGATCGGATCGCGGTGGTGCCGAACGGCCGTGACCTGTCGACGCTCCGGCCGGGCATCGGACGCGACACCGTGCGTCGTGAGCTCGGCCTCGACCGGACGGTCCCGCTCGTCGGCGTCGTCGGGTGCCTCGAACCGCGCATGGGGCACGCCGCGCTGTTCGACGCGTGGCCGTCGATCGTCACAGAGTTTCCCGCAGCACGTCTGCTCGTCATCGGCGATGGCTCGCTGCGGGCACGTCTGGAGGCGCGCGCCCGCGAGCTGGGCGTGGCCGATCGGGTCATCTTCGTCGGCGCCCGGACAGACGTCGCGCGCCTGCTCGACGGCGTCGATCTCCTGGCGCTGCCCTCGATGGCGGAGGGGCAGGCGCTGTCCGCCATCGAGGCGTCGGCACTGGGGCGGCCAGTGGTGGCGACCGCCATCGACGCCATGCCGGAGGTGATTCGCGAAGCGCGGACGGGCCGCCTGGTGCCACCGGGCGACCCGGCGGCGCTCTCCCGTGCCATTCGCGGTGTCCTGCGCGATCCGCTCGGCGCCCAGCGGATGGGACGCGCCGGGCGCGACTTCGTCCTCGATCGCTTCAGTCTCGAGCGGCAGGTCGCCAGCACGGCGCGCGTGTACCGCGAGGTCGCCGGCACGCTGCGGCGCGCGCTCCCACGCGCGGCCTGACACCAGCTACTGCGCGGGCCGACGACGACGCCGCCGCGTGCAGAAGGCGGGCGGCAGCGGCTCGAGCGGCGGCAGCACGCCACGCGCGAGCGCGTAGCGAATCAGCGCCGTGTGATTCTTCAGCCTGAGCTTCCGCATGACGTTCGCACGGTGCGTTTCCGCCGTGCGGACGCTGATGGTGAGTCGATGGGCGATGCGCGTGCTGCTGTAGCCCTCGGCCACCAGCTGGAGCACTTCGCGCTCGCGGCTCGTGAGCGTCTCGTACGGATCGGCGACGGGGCGGCTCTGCGTGAGCCAGGTCTGCACGTCCTCGCTCGACAGCGGGGCGCTGAGGTACCGGCGCCCCTGGATCACGCTGCGCACCGCGCGAATGAGCTCGTGCGCGTCGGCATGCTGCGCGACATACGCGCCGGCGCCGTTGCGAAGCGCCTCGGTCACGTACCACTCGGTGACGTAGCGCGAGAGAACGACCACCGCCGTCTGCGGCGAGCGCTGTCGTACCTGGCGGGTGACCTCGAGACCGAACAGCCCCGGGATCGCGACATCGAGGATCACGACGTCCGGACGCAGCCGCTCGACGAGGGGCATGACGGCCAGACCGTCGGCGGCCTCGCCGACGACCTCGAAGTCCTCCTCCGCCTCGAGGAGGCATTTGATCGCCTCCCGCACGACGTTCTCGTCGTCAGCCAGGACGATCTTGATCGCGGCAGTCGCCGGACCTCGCCTGTCTTCCCTCGGTGCCTTCACGATTTCCGTCGCGTCCACGCAGTGGCCTCCGCGAAGCGCCGAGCACGACGCGGCTCCGAGAGAATGCGGTGAGCGCGCCCGGCGCGTCTACTCGTACATGTACCCAGTGCAAGGCCGGGACCACGGATCGACTGACGAACGATTGCACACAAAGCGGAGATTCTTTTCCGAATCGCACGCTCGTACTATCGGTTGCACAGGCACTTACGCCTGGCACGCGCTTCGCAGCCCTTATGCCGCGCCCGAACATGGCAAATCCCGGGAAAGCGCGCTCCCGCCGTTCAACCGCCGTCGTTGCCGGCAGCGCGGCAGGCACCCCGATCCACGTTCTCGTCGTCGAAGATCACGCCGACACGCGCGACGTCCTCGACACGCTGCTGAGGACCGAAGGGTATGACGTGACGATCGCGGTCGACGGCGT
>DASTCJ010000208.1:0-4263 GCA_035605575.1 Candidatus Methylomirabilota bacterium | reverse complement strand
CACCTGCCCGACCCCGAGGACGCCGCCAACGTCGTCGACCTCCAGGCCAAGGTCGTCGAGGCGGGGGCGGATCTCGGCCTGGCCTACGATGGCGACGCCGACCGCGTGGGCGTCATCGACGAGCGGGGCGGCCGTCACGAGGCCGACCTCATCCTCGTGCTGCTCGCCCGCGATCTGCTCTCGCGGCACCCCGGGGCCAAGATCGTCTTCGACGTGAAGTCGTCGCAGTCGCTCGTCGACGACATCTTGCAGCACGGCGGCACGCCGATCATGTGGAAGACCGGCCACTCGCACCTGAAGCGCAAGATGCGCGACGACGGGATCCTCCTCGGGGGCGAGGTCAGCGGCCACATGTTCTTCGGGGAGAACTACTACAGCGTGGACGACGGCATCCTCGCCTCGTGCAAGATCGTGGAGATCGCCGCGCGCAGCTCCCAGCCGCTCTCGCACCTCTTCGAGTCCGTGCCCCATCTCGAGGCCACCCCCGAGCTGAAGGCGCCCTGCCCGGACGCCGAGAAGTTCCAGGTCATCGACGAGCTCGTGCGCGAGCTGAAGCAGCGCTTCGAGACCGTCGACATCGACGGCGCGCGCGTGCTCTTTCCCGGCGGCGGCTGGGGTCTCGTGCGCGCCTCCAACACCAATCCGTATCTCACCCTGCGCTTCGAGGCGCGGACGGAGCGCGAGATCGACGACATGAAGCGCGTGATCTACGGCGCCCTTCGCCGCTACCCGTTCGTCACGCTGCCTTCCTGACGCGCCCGCTCCAGCAGGAACCGCACGGCCTCCAGCACGGACGGCGCGATGTCGCAGTCGCGCGGACCCCAGCACTGGCCGGGATCCAGCAAGACCGGACGGATGCCGGCACTACGCGCGCCGCGGACGTCGATGGAGTACAGATCTCCGATGTAGGCGGTGTCGTCCGCCTCGACGCCGGCGCGGACAAGGGCGATCTCGAAGATGCGCCGGGCGGGCTTCTCGACGCCCTCCTCGCCCGAGTCGATGACGAAGTCCAGCTTGTCGATGAGTCCGAGGTGCTGCATCAGCGAGCGGATGGTGCCGTTCGAGTTGGAGATGACGGCGGAGCGGACGCCGGCCGCGCGCACGGCGTCGAGGCAGGCGGCGGCGTCGGGGTCCGCCGTGTTCCAGAGCCCCACCGGCACGTTGTAGGCGCGGCGCCAGGCGTCGACCGCGTCGATGGTCGCCTCCTCGGTGACGCCGAGACCTTCGAGGATGTAGCGGAGATAGCGCACATGCGTGTCGCGGCTCTCCGTCGAGCTCGCATACGCGAGCACGTCGGTGTCGAGGCGCACGCGGGCGAGCCACTCCGCGCGCTGCACGTCGGCCGCCGTCGCGCTCACCCCGTGTCGTCCGAGAGCCGCCGCGATGGCGGCGTAGTTCATTCGCAGGAGGGTGTTGCCGGCGTCGAAGAAGATTGCCCGCAAGGTCACGGGGCGATCCGGAACGTGAAATCCCCTTCGGTCACATGGCTGTCGACGGAGAGCACGCGCCAGGCGACCTTGTAACGGCCGGGCGGCAGCAGCGGCAGCGACACGCGGAGCAGCGCGCGATTGTCCGGATCGACGTGGCTGTCGCCGAGATCGACGCGACGTCCCCCGCCGTCGAGAACGTGCACGTGACTGTAGGCGGCCTCGATGGCGCCAGTGAACTCGAGACGCACCTGCGCCGGCGCGCTCTTCAGCGTGCTGCCGCCACGCGGCTCGGCGCGCTGCAGCACGCCGTGGGCGGCGGCCGTCGACACGAAGCTCAGCACGGCGAGCACGACCAGCGCGCGGGCCATGCGATTACTGTAGCAGCGCGCAGAGGCGCCGTGCGAGCCGCCATAGCGGAACGTCGAACACGTAGATCGTGTTGTCTCGTGTAAGATCGGCCCATGCGACGGCAGATACTCGGCTGGGCGGCGGTGGTTGTGCTGCTCCTCGTGGGCACGCCGGCCCTGGCGCACGTCCGCGTCGAGCGGCCGGACGCCTTCACGTCCGCCGACGTCGAGACGCTGACCGACGGCGGCGTCTCGATGGACGGTCTCGCTCCTCTGCTTGCCGCCGTTGCCGCCGGCGTGACGCTCGTCGCGCGACGGCGCCGTGCGGTCGCCATGGTCTGTACGGCGCTGCTGTTGCTCGTCGCCTTCGAAGCCGGCGTCCACTCCGTCCACCATCTGACGGACCAACCGGCTAGCCAGTGCGTCATCGCATCGGCCTCCTCGCACACCGGCGCCGTCGTGGTCGCGCCCGTGGCGTTCGATCGGCCGATGGCATCAGTGGCGGCGCTGGCTCTGGCGCCGACCACGTCACCGACCGCCAGGTCTGACGCCCCCGATCTCGGCCGCGCCCCTCCGATCGCCTGACCCGCTCGCGCCATAGGGTTCGTCCCGCCCCTCGCGGGCGCGGACGCTTTTCAGTCGGATCAACAGGGGAGGCGCGCAGGCGCTGAGATGATGTCCTACCAATCACTGGTGCGCGTGACGCCGATCGTGGCGTCGCTGCTGCTCCACGTCGTGGCGTACGGAGCCATCGCCATGGTTCCAAAGTTCACGTCGGTGCGCGAGCGCGTTCTGATCGCGGATCTCGTCGAGCCAGATCCGACGCCGCCGGCGCCGGTGACCGCGCCGCCGCCACCAAAGGCGCCAAAGACGCCCAAGCCGCCCGACCGCCGGCCGCTGGCGCTGCCGAAGCCGATCGAGACACCGATGCCGGCGATGCCACCGCCGGCGCCGGAGCCGAGAGTCGAGGAACCTCCGCCGACGCCGCCGGTGGTGCAGCAGCCGACGCCGCCGGCCGCACCCGCGTCGCCCGCCCTCGCCGCTGAGCCGCGGGTCACGGCCCCGATGGACGCGCCGGTCACGACGAGCTCCGACGGCATCGCGGTATCCGCGCCGGTTGCTCCTCCCTCGTCGCCGACGAGCGCAGCCGCATCCCGCGCGCCGAGCCATCCATCGGTGGCCGCGCTGCCAGCCGACGGCGTCACCCAGACAGCGGTGCCCCGCGGCGGCTACCAGGTCCGCCCGTCGTATCCGAGCAACGCGCGGCGCCTCGGCATTCAGGGCACGACGCTGCTGAGCGTGTTTGTGGCCGTCGACGGACGCGTCGGCGACGTTGTGGTGAAGCAGTCGGCCGGTCATCCCGATCTCGATCAGGCGGCGGCGGACGCGGTCAAGCGCTGGCGCTTCGAGCCGGCGCGACGAGGCCGTGAGGCGGTCGCGATGTGGGTCCTGCTGCCGGTGGAATTCAGACTGCGCTAGAGGAGCGAGGCAATGAAAGCAGTGTTCGTTGCCGTAACCGCGCTGTCCCTCGCCGTGCCGGCCTTGGCGCAGCAACCGTCGCAGCCCATCCTTCCGCCCGTCGTCGTGGAGGGCGCGCGCGCGCCGGTCGACCGAACGACGCCCGAGGACCAGGCGCGCGAGGAGCTCCGTCGCGTGCCCGGTGGCACCGACGTCGTCGGCCAGCAGCAGATCAAGGACTCGCGCGCGTCGAATCTGCAAGACGTCCTCGAGGCCGTCCCCGGCGTCTGGATCCGGCCGCGCGCGGGCGCCGCCGACGAGAGCCAGCTCTCGATCCGCGGTTCCGGCCTGCGAAACAACTTCCACCTCCGCGGCGTGAACGTTTTGCTCGACGGGTTTCCTTACGGCAACGCCGACGGATTTGCGGATTTCGAGTCCCTCGAGCTGCTCGACACCAAGCGCGTCGAGGTCTACAAGGGGGCCAACGCCCTGCGCTTCGGCGGCAACACGCTCGGCGGCGCCGTGAATCTGGTGACCAAGACCGGCTATGACGCCGGGCTGCTCGAGGTGCGCAGCGAGGCCGGATCCTTCGGCTTTCTCAAGAACCATCTGGCGACCGGCCAGGTCTACGGGCCGTTCGATCTCTATCTCGGTTTGACCGACGTCGAGCTGAACGGCTACCGGGACCACTCGGACCAGGTGCGCCGCCGCGTGTACTCGAGCTGGGGCTATCATCTGCCCGGCGGCACGACCATTCGCCTGGATCTCAACTATGTCCGCAGCGAAGAAAAGCTTCCCGGCGCGCTCACGCAGGACGAGCTCGATCACAATCCGCGCCAGGCCGATCCGGCGAACCTCAATCTCCGGCTGAGAGCCGCCCGGGACTATGACTACACGCGCGGCGCCGTGACGATCCGAACCCCGCTCGGCGAGACGCAGACCCTGGAGTGGGCCACGCAGCTCAACTATCAGGATCTCCACCATCCGCTCTCGTTCGCGGTCATCGACGATACGACGTACTCGTACTC
>DASTCJ010000032.1:0-54665 GCA_035605575.1 Candidatus Methylomirabilota bacterium | reverse complement strand
TCGCGCTTGGCGGCCTCGGCAGCCGCGCCCTTCAGGTTGGCCGCGCGCGCCATGCACTCCTTCTGTGGATTGCACGGAAAGGGCTTGCGACCGCCGTCGCCCTGGCCGGCGGCGTGCGCGAGCGGTGGCGCGGCGATGAGCAGCAAAGCAGCGACGACGATGGAAATGAGCGGCCTGTTGAGCATCGTCCTCACCGGTCTGACGCCCGCCGCCGCCGTGGTATTCAAGCGGAGATCACCGCGCTCGTCGCACGCCGAACACCGGGAAGACCACATCGGCAAACGCGTGCAGGGCGTCCCAGTCGTACGGACCTTCGCGGAATGCGATGTTGACCCGCGTGCAGCCGGCGTCGCGGAACGCCGCCAGCATGTCGAGCGTCTCTTTCGGCGTCCCGCGCAGCCAGCCCGTTCGCTGATCACCCTGGGCGCCCCAGTGCGCCCGGAAGATGTCCTCGCCGCGCGCCGCACCGGCGGCGTCGGCGCCGAGATAGAACCCGAGGTTCACCGTTCGTAGAATGGTCTTCGGATCCCGGCCTTCGGTCTCGCACCAGCGATCGAGCACCTGACTTTTCGCGATCCATTCCTCGGGGCCGATGTACGGCGCGTTCCAGCCGTCCGCGTAGCGTGCCGCCGCGCGCAGTGTGCGTTTCTCGCCGCGGCCGCCGATCCAGATCGGAACGCGCGGCTGGAGCGGCTTGGGATTGTTCGGCGCGTTCTCGAGCCGGTAGTGCGTGCCCTGGAAGCTGGACCGGCGCGCCTCGGGGTCGAAGAGCATCCGCATGATCTGCGCATACTCTTCGAGCATGTCCTCGCGCACGCCGATGCGCGGGAACTCGTAGCCGTACGCCTTGGCCTCGATCTCGTGCCAGCCGGCGCCGAGCCCACAGTCCACGCGCCCGTTGGACAGGTGGTCGATCGTGGTGAGCGACTTGGCGTGCAGTCCGGGGTTCCGGTACGCCACGCAATAGACGAGCGCGCCCAGACGCACGCGGCGCGTCTCGACGGCGGCGGCCGTCAGCGTCGAGATGGCCTCGAAGCAGTCGATCTCGCCGCCGCGCGGCGGCGACTCCTGGAAATGATCGGACACGGAGAACCAGTCGAAGCCCTGCGCGTCGGCGAACGTCCACAGCTTGCGCATCTCTTCGAGCGGGCCGCCCATGTGACCGATGTGGATGCCGAACGTCATCGCCATGCGCGGCGCCTACTTGAACGAGGGATCGATGCGCACGTCGATGAGCGTCGGGGCGCCGCTTGCGAGCGCGCGCCCGAGGGCGGGCCCGACGTCGGCGGCCTTCTCCACACGCTCGCCAGCCACCCCGAGCGAGCGCGCGAGCCCGACGTAGTCGATGAGCGGCTTGTCGAGATCCATGGCCACGTACGTGTCGTCCTCGGCCGAGAAGCCCTTGAGCGCTTTGGTGCGCTCCTTGAGGATGCGATACGAGGCGTTGTTGAAGATCACATAGACGACGGCGATCGCGTCGTGGGCAGCCGTCCACAGCGCCTGGGCCGTGTACATCGCGCTGCCGTCGCCGACGAGCGCAACCACGGGGCGCCGCGGCAGCGCGAGCTTCGCGCCGAGCGCGGCCGGCAGCCCCCAGCCGATGCCACCGCCGCGCAGACCGTAGAAGCTCTTGGGGTCGGCGCAGCGGAAGAAATTGCGAATGCCCGGCGCCGACGAGATCGCCTCGTCGATGACCACGACGTCGTCCGGCACCGCCTCCGCCACGGCGTGAACGAGCGCCAGCGGCCCCATGGGGTTCTTCTTGGCCTCGTCGGCGGCTCGCCGGGTCAGATCCTCGCGTTCGCGCGCATGCGTGGCGGCGAGCGCTTCACGCCGGCGCGCCGCGTCCTTGTGACCCGATGTGCCGGCATGACGACGGATGGCCTCGCAGAGCTCGGGCAGCGTCGCCTTCGGATGGCCTTGAATGGCGATCGCCGCCGGATAGTTCTTGCCGAGCTCCCACGGATCCACGTCGAGATGCACGACCTCGAGGCCGGGCGGCATCGGGTCGACATCGGAGGGCAGCGAGAGCGTGAAGAGATCGCCGCCGACGGAGAACAGCACGTCGTGGCGCATGAGCACGCCCTTGATCGGGGCGCCGAGACGCGGCATCGAGCCGCCGTAGAGCGGGTGCGTGAACGGGAAGCTGCAGGTGGAGGCCACGCCTTCGAGCATGACCGGCGCGCCGAGCAGCTCGGCGACCTCCTGGAGCTCCGCCAGCGCGTCGCCGTGGGCGACGGCGTCGCCGGCCACGATCAGCGGCTTCTCGGCCGTGACGAGCTTGCGCGCGGCCGCGTCCACCGCCGCGCGGTCACCGACGATCTGCGGGGCCACGCGAGTGGGCGCGAGCAGGTCGAGGTTATCGCGCTCGGCGTTCAAGACGTCGACGGGGAGCGAGAGGAACACGGGGCCGCTCGGCTGCGCAAGCGCGGATTTCACCGCCCGACGCACGATGCGGGGGAGATCCTCGAGCCGCCTCGCCTCTGTCGACCACTTGACGTACGGCGCGGCCACCGGCGGCAGCTCGGA
This sequence comes from Candidatus Methylomirabilota bacterium, assembly GCA_035605575.1. GTDB lineage: Bacteria > Methylomirabilota > Methylomirabilia > Rokubacteriales > CSP1-6 > AR12. The sequence goes on along the minus strand of DASTCJ010000032.1, from coordinate 52,136 downwards.
CCAGAGGATCGGCTCGGTGACCGTGAAGCACTGATCGTGCTGCCCGGCCGTGAGCAGCAGCGGGGAGTGCGCCTTGTAGGCGTCGTACAGCATGCCCATCGCGTTCCCGAGTCCGGGTGAGACGTGCACGTTCACGGCGGCGAGGCTGCCGCTCGCCTGTGCGTAACCGTCGGCCATGGCGATGGCGACCGCCTCCTGGAGCGCCAGCACGTAGCGGATCTTCGGCTCGCGCGCGAGGCCGTCCATCAGCGGCAGCTCTGTGGTGCCGGGATTGCCGAACATGACCGAGACGCCTTCGCTCTTGAGGATCTCCAGGAATGCTTGCTTGCCCGATAGGTATGCCATGGCGCCGGATCATAAACCCCGGCCGTGGTTGATTCCAGCCCTGCCGCCTGCGATGCTGTCGACCGTGCCGCCGGTCGAGCCGCCGCTGCTCCTCGCCGCGCGCCGACAGCCCACGCCCTACACGCCCGTGTGGCTCATGCGCCAGGCGGGACGCTATATGCCCGAGTATCGCGCGATGCGCGCCCGCCACTCGTTTCTCGAGCTCTGCAAGATGCCGCCGGCGGCGGCCGAGGTCACGCTCCAGCCGGTCGAGCGTCTCGGCGTCGATGCCGCCATCTTGTTCGCCGACATCCTGCTGATCGTGGAGCCGCTCGGCGTCGGCCTGGAGTTCGCGAAGGGCGAAGGGCCCATCATCCATCGGCCGGTGCGCGGGGCCGACGATGTGGCGCGCCTCCCGGCCATCGACGTCGCCAGCGCCGTCGGGTTCGTGTTCGAGACCGTGCGGCTCGTGCGCCGCGCATTGCCGGCCGCCGTGCCGCTCATCGGCTTCGCCGGGGCGCCGTTCACCGTCGCCTCGTATCTCGTGGAGGGCGGGCCCTCGCGCGACTTCACGGCCACCAAGCGCCTGATGCACGAGTTGCCGGAGGCGTGGGCGCGTCTCATGGCGTTGCTGGCGAGCGCCACCGCGACGTATCTGAATGGCCAGATCGCGGCCGGTGCGCAAGCCGTCCAGCTGTTCGACTCCTGGGTGGGCGCGCTGTCGCCTGACGACTATCGCGAGTTCGTGCTGCCGCACACGCGCGCCGTTGTCCGCGCGCTGACGCCGGGCGTGCCGGTGATCCACTTCGGCACCGGCACCGCGGGATTGTTGCCATCGATGCGACAGGCCGGTGGGGATGTCATCGGCCTCGACTGGCGGGTGGATCTCGATGCCGGGTGGCGCGCCGTGGGTGAGGACGTGGCCGTCCAGGGCAACCTCGATCCGGCAGCCCTGCTGTCGCCGCCCGCGCGCTTCGCGGCGGGCGTGCGCGCCATCCTGGATCGCGCGCGCGGGCGACCCGGTCACATCTTCAACCTCGGCCACGGCATCCTGCCGTCGACGCCCGTCGAGCACGTCAAGGCGCTCGTCGACATGGTCCACGAGCTGAGCATCCGACGATGAGCGCGGTCGACTGCGTGCTGCTGATCGCGTTCGGGGGGCCGACGGCGCCGGAGGAGATTCGTCCCTTTCTCGAGATCGTCACGCGCGGCCGTCGCATTCCGCGTGAGCGACTCGAGGACGTCGCCCATCATTACGAGCGCCTGCCGGGTGCACGCTCGCCGCTCAACGAGCTCACCGTGCGTCAGGCGTCCGCGCTGCATGACGCGCTCGCGCGGACCGGTCGGCCCTTGCCGGTGTTCGTGGGCATGCGGAACTGGCACCCGTTCCTGCGCGAAACGCTGACGGTCATGGCCGCGGGCGGGCACCGCCGCGGCGTCGGGATCATTCTGTCGCCATTCCGGTCCGAGGCGTCCTGGGAGCGCTATATGAAGGATGTCGCCGACGCGCAACAGCATGTTCCCCGCGCGCCGGAGATCATGTTCGCGCCGCCGTGGGCGGAGCATCCCGCGTTCGTGACCGCGGCCGCCGACCGCGTCCGCGTCGCGCTGGAGAGCGTGCCGGCGAGCGAGCGCACCGACGTCGCCGTCGTCTTCACCGCCCACAGCATCCCGCGCGCGATGGCCGACGCTTCGCCATACGTCGCGGACTTCGACGCCGCCGCGCGCGCGGTGGCGGAGCGGCTTGGCCTTGAGCAGTGGACGCTCGCATATCAGAGCCGGAGCGGACGTCCCGACGATCCGTGGCTCGAGCCCGACATCGGCCACGTCGTGCAGCAGTTGGCCGGCAAGGGCGTGCGTCACCTCGTGGTCATGCCGCTCGGCTTCGTCTGCGACCACGTCGAGGTTCTCTACGACCTCGACATCGAGGCCAGGGAGCTCGCTTCCGCGAGCGGCGTCGCGCTTCATCGTGCCGCGGCCGTGAACGATCACCCGCACTTCGTGTCCATGCTCGCCGACCTCGTGCAGCGCGCGTGCGCCTGAGCGTCGCCATCGTCGGCGGCGGTATCACCGGCCTCGCCGCCGCCCACCGTGCCGCCGAGCTTGCGCGCGAGCGCGGGATCGATCTCGCGCTCACGCTGATCGAGGCGCGCGACCGCCTCGGCGGCACCATCCGGACCGAGCAGGTCGACGGCTTCGTCGTGGAAGCCGGTCCCGATTCGTTCCTCTCCGAGAAGCCGTGGGCACTCGCGCTGTGCCGCCGGCTCGGAATCGAGTCGAAGCTGCTGCGCACCGACGATCGATTCCGCAAGGTGTTCGTCTGGTTCCGCGGACGGCTTCATCCGCTTCCCGACGGCTTTCAGCTGCTGGCGCCCACGCGCCTGGCGCCGTTCATCACCTCGTCGTTGTTCTCCTGGCCCGGCAAGCTCCGGATGGGCCTCGACGTGGTGCTCCCGCGCGGGGGCGGCGACGACGAAAGTCTCGGCAGCTTCGTCCGACGCCGACTCGGTCGCGAGGCGCTCGAGCGCGTGGCGCAGCCACTGGTCGCCGGCATCTACACCGCCGATCCCGACGATCTGAGTCTGGCCGCGACGATGCCGCGCTTTCTGGAGACCGAGCGGCGCGAGCGGTCGATCATTCTCGGGCTTCGCCGCGCGCTCCGTGCCGCGCCGCAGCCCGGCACGAGCGGCGCGCGCTGGAGTCTCTTCGTCACGCTGGCCGACGGTATGGAAGCCCTCGTGCGCGCGCTGGCCGAGCGCCTGCCCGACAGCACGGTCGTCCTCCGACAGCGCGTGGCCGCGTTGACGCGCGGCGCGCAGCGCTGGCAGCTCCAGAGCGCCGAGGGTGCGCGATTCGAGGCTGATCGCGTCATCGTCGCCGCCGAGTCGCACGCCGCCGCGCGGCTGCTCCGTTACGTCGATCCCTCGCTCGCCACCCTGCTCGGGGAGATCGACTACGCCGGGGCGGCCACCGTGTCGCTCGGCTACCGGCGCGCGGACGTGCCGCATCCGCTCGACGGCTTCGGCTTCGTCGTGCCGCGCACGGAGGGCAAGGCGCTGCTGGCGGCGACGTTCTCGAGCGTGAAATATCCGGGCCGCGCGCCCGCGGGCCAGGTGCTGCTCCGCTGCTTCCTCGGCGGCGCCCTCGACGCCGGGGTCCTCGCCGTGGACGACGCCGAGCTCGCCGACCGCGCGCGCGCGGAGCTTCGCGCGGCGCTCGGCGTGGCCGCCGAGCCGACGCTCATCCGCGTCGCCCGCTGGCCCGCCTCGATGCCGCAGTACCGCGTCGGTCATCTGACGCGCGTGGAGACGATCGAGCGCCACGTGCGGATGCTCGGCGGCCTGTACCTGGCCGGCGGCGCCTATCGCGGCGTCGGCATCGCCGACTGCGTCCGCTCCGCCGAAGCGGCCGCCGAAGCCGCGCTCGTGTTCTAGACCACCTCGATGGCGCCGGCCTTGCGGAGCGATTCGACGCGCGCGTCGTCGTACCCGAGGACCTCCGTCAGCACCGCGCGCGTGTCTTCACCGACACGATAGGGGGCCCCGGCGGCGGGCTTCGGTCGCCCGCCGTCGACCTGCAACGGAATCGCCGTCACGCCCACGCGGCCGCGCGTCGGGTGCGGGACGTCCGGAAAGAACTCCCGCGCCGCCAGATGCGGATGCGCCGTCACCTCGCGCGGCGACAGCACGGGGGCCGCCGGCAGCCGCGCGGCGGAGAGCGCCGAGAGGGCCGCGTCGGCACCGGGGAAGGTGTCGAGCCAGTCGACGATGATCGCGCGCAATGCGGTCCAGTGCTCGCGCCGCGCGAGGGGGGTGGCGAAGCGCGGATCGTTCGCCAGCTCCGGGCGCTTCATCAATTCGAGCAGCCGCGGCCACAGCTGCGGCGCGCCGACGGTCTGCATGGCGAACGCCCGACCACCGAGCTCGTGGATGACCATGCCCGGCCGCGGGCCCAGATATTCCGGGCCGCCATTGAGCACGCTGCCGTAGGTGATGTCCTCGGAGGCGACCAGACACTCGAGCATGGCGACGTCGAGGTAGGCGCCGCGTCCCGTGCGCGAGCGGCGCCAGAGGGCGGCCAGAATGGCGCCGAAGGCCTGCGTGCCGGCCAGCACGTCGGCGGTCTGAAGGTAGTTCACGCGCGGCGTGGGATCGCCCTGCTGCTCGAGGTGCATGACACCGGAGATCGCGTGGATGATGTGGGCGAACGCCTGCATCGAGCGCAGCGGACCCGTCTGACCGAAGCCGGAGATCGAGCAATAGACGAGGTCGCGCTTGATTGCGGACAGCGTCGCGTGGTCGCAGCCGAGTCGCGCCACCACGCCGGGCACGAAGTTCTCGACCACGACGTCGGAGAGGCGCGTGAGATCGTGCACGACCTCGCGCGCGAGGGGATGTGCGAGGTCGAGCGCCACGCTACGCTTGCCGGCGTTGATCCGGATGAAGTAGCTCGCCTGGTCGGTACGGCCCTCCTCGAGCTGCAGGAAGCCGCGGCGCATCTCGTCGCCCTCGCCGGGCCGCTCGATCTTCAGGACGCGCGCACCGAGATCGGCGAAGAGACGCGTGCAGTAGGGGCCCGCCAGCACACGTGTGAAATCGAGCACCGTCAGGCCGTCGAGGAGTCGCGTCACGGGGCCATACCATACCACCGCGCTGGTACAGTGAGACGAGCGCATGGCTGTCCCTGTCGTCGTGTGGTTCCGTCGCGATCTGCGGCTCGTTGACCATCCCGCGCTCCATGCCGCCGTCGACGATGGCGCGGCCGTGGTGCCGTTGTTCGTCGTCGACCCGCGTCTGATGAGCGGTCGGGACGCGCCGCGCGAGGCGTGGTTCCGTGCGGCGCTCGGCGCGCTGGTGAAACCGCTCGGCGGCCTCGGCGCGCGCCTGGTCATCCGCCGGGGAGATCCGCGAGAGGAGGTCCCGCGCGTCGCGCGCGAGGCGCGAGCGCGCGCGGTGTACTGGACCGACGACTACACGCCGTACGCGCGCCGCCGCGACGCGGCCGTCGCCGACGCGTGTGCGAGCATCGGCATCGAGGCGCGACGCTTCGCTGGCTCGGCACTGGTCGAGCCCGACGCCCTGCGCACGTTGGCGGGCAGCTTCTACACGGTCTTCGGCGCCTTTCATCGCGCCTGGACGGCGCTGCCGTCGACCGCTCCGCTCGAGGCGCCGGCAGCGCTCATACCGGGTCCGGTCCTCGAGGGCGAAGCGGCACCGTGTGGGGGCGCTGACGCCGGGTACGAGGCCGCCCGCGACGCGCTGGAGCAATTCGTGCGCGGGCCCATCGCTACGTACGAGCGGAACCGGGACCGCGTGGACCTGGCCGGCACCTCGCGGCTGTCGCTGCATCTTCGGGTCGGCTCGATCTCGCCCCGGGAAGTCCGTCAGGTCGTACAACGCGCCGCCGTGCGCGACAGGCGGCTCCGGCGTGCCGCCGACGCCTTCGTGCGACAGCTGGCGTGGCGCGACTTCTTCGTCCACGTGCTCTGGCACGATCCCGAGAGTCGCCGGCGCGCGCTACGTGCCGACCGACGAGTGATCCCGTGGCGCGACGATGCGGCAGGGCTGGCGGCGTGGCAGGAGGGACGGACGGGCTATCCGCTCGTCGACGCCGGCATGCGCGAGCTCAACACCACCGGCTTCATGCACAATCGTGCGCGGCTGGTCGCCGCCTCGTTCCTGACGAAGCACTTGCTCATCGACTGGCGGGAAGGCGAGCGCTGGTTCATGCGTCGATTGCGCGACGGCGATCCGGCCGTGAACACCGGCAACTGGCAGTGGGTCGCCTCCACCGGAGCGGACGCGCTGCCGGCGTTCCGGATCTTCAATCCGATCGTCCAGGGCCGCCGCTTCGATCCGGACGGCGTGTACGTGCGCCGCTTCATTCCCGAGCTCGCGGCGGTGCCTGACGCCGCCGTTCACGAGCCGTGGACGGCGGGCGGTGCGACCGGCTATCCGCCACCGATCGTGGATCATCGGGAGGCGCGCCGGCGTGCCCTCGGCGTGCTCGGCGCTACACGTGATTCCGGAGCAACAGCTCCTTCGGATGGGGCGTGACATAGACCTGATCGCGGTGAGCACGTAGCCGTCGAGCTCGAGGGCGGCGAGGGCCTCGACGGCGCCAGCGTCTCAGTCAGAAAGCGATCGCGCTTGTGGCCGAGGCGGACCTTTCCTTCGCTCACCGCGTCGAGTAGTGTAGCGCTCACCATGCCGACCGTCGCCGTGGCCGACCTCGAGCGGCTCACCGCCGACCTCTTCGCCGCCCATCGCGTGCCGCGCGACGACGCCGCCTGGATCGCCACGCTGCTGGTGCGCGCGAACCTGCGCGGCCACGATTCGCACGGCGCCATCCGGATTCCGCAGTATTGCGCGGCCATCAAGGCCGGTCATCTGAATCCGACGCCGGCGCTGCGCGTGGTGACCGACACGCCGACGCTCGCGATCGTGGATGGCGATCAGGGCTTCGGGCAGGTGGTGGCGCGACGCGGCGTCGCGCTGGCGGTGGACAAGGCGCGCGCGCAGGGTCTCTCGGCCGTCGCACTGCGGCGCACGAGCCACGTCGGTCGCCTGGCGGATTACGCGGAGCTGGCCGCCGGCGAAGGCTTGATCGCGCTCCTCTGGGCCAACGCCAGGCATGGTCTCAACGTCGCGCCGTGGGGCGGCGCCGCGCGGCGGCTCGGCACGAATCCGCACGCGATCGCCGTGCCCGGCCCGCGCGGCGCGGCGGTGATGTCACACGACTTCGCCACGAGCGTGTGGGCGGAGGGCAAGCTACGCGTGAAGTTCAATCGCGGCGAGTCTGTGCCCGAAGGAATCATGCTGAACGGGCGCGGCGAGCCGTCGACCGATCCGACGGAGTACTATCGTGAACCCGCGGGCTCGCTCCTCACCGCGGGCGCGCACAAGGGCTACGGCCTGTCGCTGGCAGTCGAGATCCTGGGCGGCATCCTGTCCGGGACGGGTGCGGCCGGTCAAGGGAGCGGCGTGTTCGCGAACGGCACGCTCATTGTGTGCCTCGACCCCGCGCGCTTCTTGCCGCGCGCCGATTTCGACGCCCAGGTGGCCGCGCTCCTCGAGTGGGTACGCTCGGCTCCGCTGGCCGCCGGCGCCAAGGAGATCCTCGTGCCAGGCGAGCCAGAGGTGCGGATGGAGCGCGAGCGACGCGCCAGCGGCATCCCGATCGAGGATGCGACGTGGACGCAGATCCTCGCGTGCGCGGCGGAGGTGGGCGTCCGTGCTTGAGGTAGTCACGATGAAGGAGATCGATGCGATCTTCGCGGTGACGGACGCGCTCGGCATCCATCGCGAGGCGCTCGTCATCCCGCTCGGTCCCGCCACGCCGGGGCGCGTGCGGAAGCTGCCGAGCGGCAAGCTCGAGATCGTCGTCGATGCCGAGACCCCCATCGATGTCTGGGTGAAGGAGCTGCCGCGGCTGATCGCCGCTGCTCAGCGATGACGGCGACGACCAGGCTCCGACGTGAGCTTGGTCTGCTGCCCCTCGCCGCCATCGTCTTCCTCAACGTCAGCGGGGGGCCTTACGGCATCGAGGACATCGTCCCGTCGTTCGGTCCCGGACTCACGCTGGCGCTGCTTCTGCTCGTGCCGCTGTTCTGGAGCTTGCCGGTCTCGCTCGCGATGTCGGAGCTCGCCTCCGCCATGCCCGACGAAGGCGGCTACGTCACGTGGACCACGCGCGCGTTCGGCCCGTTCTGGGGCTTCCAGGTCGGCTGGTGGAGCTGGATCGACAGCTTCATCGACGTCGCCGTCTATCCCGCGCTGTTCGTCGAGTACGTCAAGTTCTGGTACCCGGCGCTGACGGCGGGCGAGCGCTGGCTGCTGGCGGTGGCGTTCATCGTTGCGCTGACGACGTTGAATCTGCTCGGCGTCCGGCCGACGGGAAGAGCCGCTGTCTTCATGAGCATCGGCGCGCTCACGCCCATCGCGCTGCTCGTCGTCGTCGGTCTGTTTCACGTCACCGTACCGCCGTGGCGGCCGCTCGTCCCCGAGGACCAGACGCTGATGAGTGGCTTGGGGCTCGGTCTCGCCGTCGTGATGTGGAATTACTCGGGCTGGGACACACCGTCGACGGTGCTTGGGGAGACGCGGGCGCCGGAGCGTGCCTTCCGTCGCGCGCTGCTGCTCTCGGTGCCGCTCATCGCCGCGTCGTACGTCCTGCCGGTGAGCATCGCGCTTGCCAGTGGCGCGGCCGAGTGGAGCTCGTGGACGACCGGCGCGTTGCCCACCGTGGCCGCCCGCGTCGGAGGCGCCTGGCTGGGGCACGCGGTGGCGGCCGGCGCAGTGATCAGCACGGCCGGCCTCTTCATGGCCTTGCTGCTCACGAACTCGCGGATTCCGTACGTCCTCGCGCGCGACGGCACCTTTCCGCGCTTCTTCGCCGCCGTGCATCCGCGCTACGGGACGCCGTGGCCGGCCATCCTCGTCTCGGCCGCCGTCTACACCGCCTGCGCGATGTTCTCGTTCAAGGAGCTCATCGTCCTGAACGTGTGGCTCTACTCGGTGACGCTCCTGATCGAGCTCGCCGCCTTCCTCGCCCTGCGCGCGCGCGCACCGGACCTTCGCCGTCCATGGCGTGTGCCGGGCGGCTGGGCGGGCGCGGTGGCGGTGACGGTGCCGCCGTCCGCGTTTGCGATGCTGGCGATGGTCACCGCTGGCTGGGCCAACACGGCGGCCGGCGTCCTCGCCGCCCTGACCGGGCCGCTCGTCTGGGCGCTGTCACGGAGGTTCTCGTCGATGACCGTCGCGAGGTCGCGGAGCGTCGCGAGCGAATAGACGTAGCTCTTCCAGGCCACCGCGACCGCATCGGTTCCCGTGTAGATCCGGACGTCGACGTTCGGACCGCCGCGCGCGCAGCCGCCCGCACATCCTTCGTCCACGCGCACGGTGGCGCTGAGTCCGCGGCGGACGACGATCGCGCGGAGCTCGTGCACGACCGTCGTCGCATCCAGGCGCCGCCGCCGCTGGCCGCGCTCGACGGGCAAGCGGAGGGCGCCGCGCTCGCGCAGGCAGACGGTGACGACGAGGCGGCGGTCAGCCACGCCGGCGTCCCTCCCGCCTTGCGCCCAGCGTGAGCGCCAGGCGGGCGGCGGCATCGACGGCGGTGTGAGTCGCCGTGCGCCAGCGGACGCGGAGCCCGGTCCGGCCGAGGGCGCGGCGGACGCCGGCGGCGAACCAGCGATTCCGCATGATGCTGCCCGCGCCGCCCACGACGATCACGCCGCGCAGCGCCAGCGCGCGCACGACTTCGTGCGCTTGGGCCGCCAGCGCCGTCTGTGCTTCACGCACCACTCGCGCCGCGAGCGGGTCGCCTCGTCGCGCGCGCGCGAGGACGCGCGGCGCCAGGGCGGCGATGGCCGCCACCGCGTCCGCTCGCGTAGCGAGGCGGCGTTGCGCCGACGGCGCTGCCCGTGCACGCAGCCACATCCGACCGATCCAGAAGCCTGACCCCTCGTCACCGAGCAATGGGCCGAGTCCGCCGGCGCGTGCCCATCGTCCACGCGCGGTGCGACCCAGGACGATTGATCCGGTGCCCGCGAGCACCAGAATCCCCGCGCCGTCGCCGAGCGTCGCATGCCAGGCGGCTTCGACGTCGGCGATCACGCGCACGCGACGCGCCAGTCCACGCAATGCGCGCATGTGCGCACGCCGCTCGCGGGGCAGCCACACGCCACGGGCGGCGACGACGAGCGCGTCGACGCGACCCGTCCAACCACGGCGGCGCCACAGGGTGCGCAAGAAAGTCGCAAGTTCCGGAAGCGCAGGGGCGCGATGGATCACGGACGCGCGGCGGCGATCATCCATCACGGCGGCGATGCGGATCCAGGTGCCTCCCAGGTCCACTCCGACGGCAAGACGGCACTGACGCTGCCCAAGCGCGGCCATGATTTGAGGGTGCGTGCATTATGCGTCGGCCCGCCGGTCCCCGCGAGTGGCATGAAATCGACGTCTTACGGTGCCTGCGACCGCCGTGGCACACGTCATGCTCCGGTGCGCGACGGGGAGAACGGCCATGGGCAGATCACTGGTCGCATGGTTGATGGTGGCCGGTGCGATGGCGGCGGGAGCAGGGCCGCGCGAGGTCGTCCAGACCGCCGTCACTCGCGTCGTCGTCGCGATGCAGGAAGACCCGGCCCGCCTGCAGGCCCGGACGGAGATTCGCAGGGCGGCCGCGTCGCTCTTCGACTTCGAGGAGATGGCGCGGCGGACGTTGACGCGGCACTGGAGTGGCCGCGCGCCCGAGGAGCGAGCCGAGTTCGTCCGATTGTTCACCGACCTCCTCGAGCGCTCCTACATCGGGCGAATCGAGGGCTGGTCCGGCGAGAAGATCATCTACACGGCCGAGTCGGTCGACGGGAGCTACGCCTCGGTGCGGTCGAAGATCATCACGCGCCGTGCGGAGGTCGCCCTCGAATACCGGCTCCTGCAGCGCGATGGCCGCTGGCGGGTCTACGACGTGCTGATGGACGGTGTGTCGTTCGTCTCCACGTACCGCGGACAGTTCGACCGCATCATCCAGGAATCGTCTTGGGACGGCCTCATGGACAGGCTCCGCAAGCGTGCGATCCAGACGACGGTCTCCGATCGCGTGCCGCGGATTGTCAGTGCGCCGCGATAACCGTCGTATGATGCGGGAGTGTCGCCGGCCCCGTCGCTGACCTGGCCCGACTACGCTGTTCTCCTCGCCTCATTGGTCGTGCTGGTCGTCATCGGTGCGGCTCTCAGCCGGCAGCAGCACGATACGGCCGACTTCTTTCTCGCGCGCCGTCGCGTCCCGTGGTGGGCGGCGTGTCTCTCGTTCCTCGCCACCGAGATCAGCGCGGTCACGATCATCTCCGTGCCGGCCACCGCGTACAGCGAGAACTGGGAGTACGCGCAGTTTTTCATCGGCTCGAGCCTGGCCAAGCTGGCGGTGGCCTTTCTCTTCATTCCGGCCTTCTATCGCCATCAGGTGACGACGATCTACGAATTTCTGTCCTACCGCTTCGGCGCCGCCAGTCAGGTGACCGGATCGATCTTCTTCTTCATCACGCGGTTGGCGGGCTCGGGCGTGCGCCTCATGGCCGCCGCGCTGGCTGTCTCGGTGCTGATCGGCTGGCCGCTGGTGCCGACGATCGCGATCTTCACCGTCGTGTCGATCGTCTACATCGCCGCCGGCGGTGTGAAGGCGATCGTGTGGACCAATGTGTTCCAGGCGGTGATGTTTCTGGTCGCCGGCGCCGCCACGCTCTTCTTCCTGCTCTCTCAGATCGACGGCGGGCTGGCCACGGTCATCCGCGTCGCCGGCGAGGCCGGGCGCTTGAGCGTCGTGAACTGGGGCCCGGCGCCGGGCGACCCGAACTTCTGGCGGCGGATCCTGGCGGATCCGAACATCGTCTGGGTGGCGATCCTCAACGGCTTCGTCGGCTCGATGGCGGCCTTCGGGACCGATCACGACCTGATGCAGCGGCTGCTCACGGTGGAGACACGCGGGGAGAGTCAGCGCACGCTCGCGCTGACCCCGATCGGGACGGCGCTGACGCTCGCCATCTACATGTCCCTCGGGGCGGGCCTGTACGCGTTCTACACGATGCACCCGGCCTTGCCGGTGTCGCGTCCCGACGAGATCGTGCCGCACTTCGTGCAGCAGGTGATGCCGGCGTTCCTGCGCGGCCTCATGTTGAGCGCCATCGTGCTCGCCTCGATCGATTCACCGCTCGGCTCGCTCTCCGCATCGTTCGTGACCGACATCTACCGACCGCTCTTCGCGCGGGGCCGGTCGGAAGCGCACTACTTGCGGGTGTCGCGGGTGGCCGTCATCGTCTTCGGCGTGCTGCTGGGCGTGCTGGCGTATGCCTTTTCCTTCTTCAATCAGATCCTCTGGCTGGCGTTCAAGATTGCGGGCGTCACCTTCGGCTCGCTGCTCGGTGTCTTCCTGCTCGGCTTGCTCACGCGGCGACCGGTCGGTGACTGGGCGAACGTCGCGGCCATGGTCACGATGGCCGCGCTGAACCTGGCGCTGCTCGTGCTCTCCGAGACGAAGGTGCTGCCATTCGCGTGGTCGTGGCTCGTGATCATCGGCACCGCCGGCACGATGCTCCTCGGCGTCGCGCTGTCCTACGGGAACGTCAGTCGTGCGACGACCGCCTCGAGCTGGCAGCGCCGCCAGCCATAGGCGGTGAGCGCGACCACGTCGGGGCCGAGGAGCGCGGCGTCGTAGGGATCGCGCATCAGCACGACCGCCAGACGACGCGCCGCCTTCTGGACGGCGTCGAGCAGCGCGCGGTTCGACGGATAGAGATGGGCGTCGTAGACGAAGAGGACCGTGGCATCGGCGGCGGCGGCGCCCGCGGCCGCCGTCTCGACCTCGGCCGGCGGCGGCTCGATGCCGACCACCATCGGCTCGACGGTGACGCCCGCGCTCGCGAATACGCGGCGTAGCCAGCCCGCCTCGTCGCACATCTCCGGCTCGATGGTGATCCGTGCTGCAAGCTCCGAGAAGCGAGGAAATACGACGCAGACGCGACCGTTCAGCGCTCGCGCGAACGCCGCGCGCCCGCGCGTGAGCTCCGTGACCGCACGTGTGGCGATCGCCATGGCGAGCGGCCCGCCATCGCGCTCCGCCGCGGGCGGACCACCTTCCGCGCGTGCCGCGCGGCGCTCGCGCAGCGCGCGCACGCGGCCCGCGGCGCGCTCGAGCGCATGGCGTGGCAGTCGTCCGCTTCGATATGCATCGACCAGCGCGGTGGCGGCGGCCCGCTGCGCGGTCTCGGTATGACAGACGAGCAGCAAATCGTGGCCGGCGGCGGCGGTGCGGACGGCGGCCTCGCCGATCGGACACGCTTCGGTGACCGCACCCATCTCGAGATCGTCGGACACGATCACGCCGCGAAAGCCGACCTCGCCGCGCAGATAATCCTCGACGATCAGCCGAGAGAACGTCGCCGGCACCCCGGACGGGTCGAGCTTCGGATACACGGGGTGCGAGGTCATCACGCAGTCGACGCCGGCGGCGATGGCTTCGAAGAACGGCACGAGATGCACGCGCTGCATCTCCGGCCAGTCGGAGTCGATGGTCGGCAGCCGCAGGTGCGCGTCGAGCGGCGAGTGACCCTTGCCGGGAAAGTGCTTCGGGCATGCCGACAGACCACCCTTCGCCATCCCGCGAATGCGCGCCACGCCGTACTTCGCGACGACGCCGGGGTCCTTGCCGTACGAGCGAATGCCGATGTTCGGGCTGTAGCGTTCGGTGAGCACGTCGAGGCACGGCCCGAGGTTCAGGTCCACCCCGAGCCGCCGCAGCTCGCGGGCTTCGATGAGCCCCTGCTTGAACGCAAACGTCTCGTCGCCCGCGGTGCCGACGGCAAGATTGTCAGGAAAGATCGTCACGCCGTCACCGAGCATCACGATGCGACCGCCCTCGTGATCGGTAGCGACGAGAAGCCGGCGCCCGAGAGCGCTCTCCAGACGTCCGAGGACGTCGAGCAGCTGACCGGGCGACGTGAAGTTACGGCGATAGAGGATGAGCCCGGCCGCGCGCGTGTCCTTGAACACGCGGATGTCGTCGTCGCCGACCGCCGGGCCGGCGAGGCCGATCATCAAGCATTCGCCGACGAGGTCCTCGATGTCTGTCATCGCGCCATTCTAAGTGGTCGCCTCCGAATTCCGTGCCTTTCTGGCCTGTCGACGCACCTGACATGTCACTTGGCCGACGTGCGCGTCGTGATCGAAGCGACATCCCGGCTCGCAAGCGTCTGAATTACCTTGCCGGAGGTGTGGCCTGGCGGCTATGGCACGACTGGTGCTGTTCCGCTGTTCTCCGGGCCCTCACGCCCGTATTTGGCGTGGCGGGCCGTCGATGTGAGACAGGAGGTAGGCCCATGCACGAGGGTGGATCGACGCTGGCGGCGCTGATGCTGCTCTTTGGCGCGACGAGCGCCACCGCGCAGACGGTGCACCCCGCGACGCCGGCCGGGGCGTTCGAGACGATGTCCCTGGCCAATCAGAACGTCGCGCGGGCCCTGCACGAAGCCCAGACCCTCACGCCGCTGCCGCAGACCGGCGGCAGCTCGCGGAAGCCCCTCTCCCTCGATCAGATCGCTGCGATGAAGCAGAGCAGCAACGGCTGGGGCCAGGTCCACAAGGACATGCAGAAGCGGGGGGTCCTGCTGAAGGACAAGACGCTCGCCCAGATCATCAGCCGCTACAACCAGACCTCGCAACCGATGGCGACGTCGGCGAATCGCGCGATGCCGAAGACCAACGGTGATGGGGTGGCCCGCGGCTGGCGGCCGGAGGAGGCGATGGCCGCCCCCGCGGCGCTCGCAGACACGACCACGCTGGAAGACACCGGCCGCGATCTGGCGCCGGTGAAGTGAGGAGATCAGCTCGATGACGCAGCCCGCCTGGAATCCCTGGAAGCTCACCGCGATCGGCATGGCCGTCGTCGTCGTGACCGCACTCGTGACTGGCCTCGTCGTTGCCAACTGGACCGGCGGCGAGCGCGAGCGCGTCGGCGCCGAGCGTCCCGCCACGCAGGTGGTCGAGCAGGCGCCGAAGGCCACGAAGCCGGCCCGCGTGGCGAGCGCCGTGGCCGCCACGCCCAGCAAGAACGCGATTGAAGCGTGTAATCGCTATGCGGCGACGGAGGCGGGCTCGAAAAAGGAGACGAAGGACAAGACCGTCGAGGTCGTCAAGGATGGCGCCATCGGCGCAGCGCTGGGTGCGGCGGTTGGCGCGGCTGGCGGCGCGATCGCCGATGGAGGCAAGGGCGCGGGGAAGGGCGCGGCAATCGGCGGGCTCGTCGGTGCCGGCGCCGGCAGCCTCTACGGTCTCAACGAGAACAAGAAGTCCGACGAGAAGTACCGCGCGGCCTATTCGAGCTGCATGCGCGCGCGAGGGTACTCCTCCTAGCGGATCGGCGATGCACATCGCGGCGCTCGTCCTGATCGTCGCGTTGGCCTGGCTCGCGCTCGCCGCTTTGCGCAAGAGTTGCGGGCGCACCGGCGCCGGCCACGGCAGCGACGCCTGGCTGGTGGAACAGCACGACGGCGTCGTCGAGCTCGGAACACAGGCCGACATACCCGCGGATCATCCCGTCGCGCGCCTGATGAAGACTCTGGTGGTCGCGGGCGTGAGCGCTGGCGTCGTGCTGAGCTCTTTCGGCGCCGCTATGGCCACCGACGATGCCAAGGTCAAGGCGGCCACACGACGTGTCGAGCGCGGCGGCAAGATGATCGGCCAGGGAAAGGTCGGCGCCGGCCTCGAAGAAACCGCCAAGGGCGTGGGCGATACGGTGGTCGAAGGCGCCAAGTACTCCGGCAACAAGCTGAAGGCCTCGGGAAAGGCGGCGGAGCCGGCCGCGAAGAGCGCCTGGGGGAGCTTCAAGCAATCCGCCACGTCGTTCGGCACCACCGTGAAGCGCTTCTTCGCGCGACTGTTCTCCTAGATCTCCTCACCGATAGAGCAGCGCCGGAATCCTTCGGCGCTTCCACGTGCGGACATCGCCGGTCCAGCCAGCCTCGATATCGCGCAATGGCCGCCCACGCTCGATGGCCCGGCGGATTCCATCCGTCCCGAGAAGGATGTCGATCGGCAATCGCCTCCGCTCGAACTCGTAGGGCGGCCGCCGCCACGCGAAGTGCCGCGGCGCCAACCGCCGGGCGCTCGCGATGACGGCCAGGCCGGTCAGGAAGGGCTTGAACCGCGCCCGGTCGGTCACGTGGATCTGCACACCGCCGCAGAGTTTCCCCGCCCACTTGTGGAAGGTCGGAATGAACCGCGCCGGACGGAAGCTCACGCCGGGCAGTCGCGCGTCGGCGAGCGCGGCCGCGTAGCGGTGGGCGTCGAGGTAGGGCGCGCCGACCCACTCGAATGGTCGCGTCGTGCCACGGCCTTCGGAAAGGTTGGTGCCTTCGAACAAGCAGCCGCCCGGATAGACGCGCGCGGTGTCGGGCGTCGGCATGTTGGGCGATGGCGCCACCCAGGGCACGCCGGTGTCCTCCCACAGCATGCCGCGCCGCCAGCCGCGCATCGCGACCACCGTGAGCCGCGGGCGCAATCCGTGCGCGAGCGCGAGCCACCGCGCGGCCTCGCCGATGGTGAGGCCATGACGGGGCGGCAACGGATAGAGCCCGACGAATGACGCGTACGCGGGATCCGGCATGTTGCCCTCGACCACGGCGCCGCCGAGCGGGTTCGGACGGTCGAGGACGATCATCTCGACGCCCGCGCGCGCACACGCGCGCATCGCGAGGGCCATCGTCCACACGAACGTGTAGTAGCGCGACCCGACGTCCTGCAGATCGACCACGAGCGTATCGAGCCCGGCGAGCATCGCCGGCGTGGGCTCGCGTCGCTCACCGTAGAGGCTCGCCACCGCCAGCCCGGTCACGGGATCCTCCGTGCCGGCGATCACGGCGTGATCCTGGGCGGCACCCCAGAGGCCATGCTCGGGCGCGAACAAGCGGGTGAGTCGGAGCCGCCGCGCGTCGTTGAGCAGCATGGCGGCGTGCTCGAGCTGTGCGTTCACCGAGGCCTGGTGGGCGAGGAGGCCGATACGCCGACCGCGCACGAGCGAAAGACGATCGCGGAGTAAGACGTCCAGGCCCGCGCGGACGGCCGCCACGCGGCGATAGTAGCGCACCCGGTGTACCATCGCGCCATGGCGCGCGCGGTGCGCTACGAGCGCTTGGCCACCGAGCGCCGGAATCGGGCGAGCGCCGGTCTCGATCGGCTCGACGCGCGCGCCATCGCTCTGCTGATGAACCGTGAGGACGCCCGTGCCGTGCGCGCTGTCGGCCGTGAGTCTCGCGCCATTGCCGCGGGCGTGGACCTCATCGCCGGCGCTCTCGCCTCGCGCGGGCGACTCATCTTCGTCGGCGCCGGCACCAGCGGGCGTCTCGGCGTGCTCGAAGCCGCGGAATGCCCACCGACATTCGGCACGCCTCCACGGCTCGTGCAAGCCGTGATGGCCGGCGGTCGCCCCTCGGTCTTTCGCTCGCGGGAAGGCGCCGAGGACGATGGTCGCGCGGGGGCACGCGCCGTGCGCGCGCGTGCGCGGCGCGGCGACGTCGTCGTCGGCGTGTCCGCGAGCGGGATCACGCCGTTCGTCCGCGAGGCGTTGAAGACAGCGCGTCGGCTCGGCGCCCGCACGATCATGGTGGCGTGCAATCCCGACCACGCGCGGTTGCCGCCCGCCGACGTGGTCATCGCCCCGACGCCGGGACCGGAAGTGCTCGCGGGGTCCACACGTCTCAAGGCCGGCACGACCACCAAGCTCGTGCTGAACACGCTGACGACGGCCACCATGGCGCGCCTCGGCAAAGTGTACGGAAACCGGATGATCGATCTGCAGCCGCGCTCGCGCAAGCTCCGCGAGCGCGCCACGCGGCTCGTGGCCGAGCTGGGCGGCGTCCGCCACGCGGCCGCGCGGCGCCTGCTGCGATCCGCCGGCGATCGCGTTCCGGTGGCAGTGGTGATGGCGCGGCGCGGCCTGGATGCGGGGGCCGCGCGGCGGGCGCTGCGCGCCGCTGGCTCGCTGCACGCGGCCGTCACCGCGTCGCGGCGCTCACCCCGCTGGAGGGCACGCGGCTTGCTGCGCGAATGACATATGCTGATTCAGCGGTGTGCCTGGCACGCTTTCTTTTGCGGCTATCCGCGCCCCATGCGTGTCCTTTCGTGGCGCGGGCGAGGGATATCACTCTCGGACAGCATCTGCCCCTCCTGTGCAGCCCGCGTGCGAATTGAGGGACTCTGGGGATCACCTCCGCCGCCCGTCTGGCCCGGATCCCCGCAGACGGCGCTGCTCTTTGTCGGCGTGCCGCTCCTCACCGCGCTCGTGCTGCTCGCCGCGCCGCTCCATGATGCGGCGCCGCTACCGCCGCGCGAAGAGACCATCGCCGTGACGGGCCGAGATATGACGGAGCTCGAGCCGCGTCGGGTGGAGACGCTCACCGTGGTGGCGGCGACGCCGCGCGCCGTCGCCAGACGGCCGCCGAAGGAGGCGGCGGTGCCCAGCGTCCTTCGTCCGCGGACCGACTCCCGCGCTGCTGCCGCCTCGCGCCTGCCCGCGGCGTCGCTCGGCACGCAGTCGCCCTAGACGACGGCCGTTTCGGGCGCCCGAGGTCTAGGCGTGCGACGGTGCGGCCGTGTCTTCGAAGCGCACCGGCGTGGCCCCTCGCAAGAAATCGAAGTCGCAGCCCTCGTTCGCCTGGAGAATGTGGTCGAGGAACATTCGACCGTAGCCGCGCGCGAAATGTGGCGCGCGGGGCTTCCAGGCGGCCTGGCGGCGCGCGAGCTCCTCCTCGGCGACGCGCAGACTGAGCGAGCGCCTGGGGACGTCCAGCTCGATCTCATCGCCATCGCGCACCAGCGCGAGAGGTCCGCCGACCGCCGATTCGGGCGCGACGTGGAGCACGACCGTGCCGTAGGACGTGCCGCTCATCCGCGCATCCGAGATGCGGACCATGTCCTTGACGCCTTTCTTCAGCAGCCGCGCCGGCACGGGCGCCGCGCCCCACTCGGGCATCCCGGGTGCGCCCTTCGGGCCGACGTGCTTCAAGACCAGCACCGAGCGCTCGTCGATGGCGAGCGCGGGATCGTCGATCCTCGCGTGGAGATCGGCGTGGTCCTCGAAGACGACGGCGCGACCGCGATGGGTGAGCAGCTGCGGTGAGGCGGCGGAGACCTTGATCACCGCGCCATCAGGACAGAGGTTGCCGGTGAGGATGGCGAGCCCGCCTTCCTTCGCGAGCGGCAGCGTGAGCGGCCGGATGACGTCGTCGTTCCAGCACGTCGCCTCGCGGGCGTTGTGGGCGATCGAATGGCCGTTCACCGTGGCCGCGTCCTGGTGCAGGAGCGGCAGCAGCTCCCGCAGGACCACCGGCAGCCCGCCCGCGTAGAAGAAATCCTCCATCAGGTATTTGCCGGATGGCCGCAGGTTGAGGAGAAACGGCGTCGTCCGCGAGAGCTCGTCGAAGCGCGTGAGCGGCAGGGGGACGCCGACGCGCCCGGCGATGGCAACGAGATGGATGACGGCGTTGGTGGAGCCGCCGATCGCCATCAGCGTGCGGATGGCATTGTCGAACGCGTGCGCGGTCATGATCTGCGATGGCTTCGGTCCGCCCGCCTTCGCCATCTCCACCGCGCGGCGCCCGGCGAGCTCGGCCATGGCGAGGCGCCGCGAATCCGGGGCGGGGATGGCCGCGTTGCCGGGCAGCGTCATGCCGAGCGCCTCGGCCATGGACGCCATCGTCGACGCGGTGCCCATGACCATGCAGTGGCCGGATGAGCGCGACATGCAGGATTCCGCTTCGCACAGCTCCTCGTCGGTCATGTTGCCGGCGCGGCGCTCCGCCCACAGACGCCACAGGTCGGTGCCCGAGCCCAGCTCCTCCTGCCGCCATTTGCCGCGCAGCATCGGGCCGCCCGTGACCATGATGGCCGGCACGTCGGCGGATGCGGCGCCGAGCAGCATGGCCGGCGTCGTCTTGTCGCAGCCGGAGAGCAGCACGACGGCGTCGAGCGGATAGGCGCGAATGCACTCCTCGACGTCCATCGCCATCAGATTGCGGAACAGCATCGTGGTCGGCTTCATCAGGACTTCACCGAGCGAGATCGTCGGGAACTCGAGCGGAAAGCCACCGGCGGACCACACGCCACGCTTCACTGCCTCCGCCACTTGCCGCAGATGCGCGTTGCAGTTGTTGAGCTCCGACCACGAGTTCGCGATGCCGATCACCGGACGGCCGTCGAAGACGTGATCGCTGAAACCTTCGGTCTTCAGCCAGGAGCGATGCGCAAAGCCGTCGAGGTCCTGACGGCCGAACCAGTTGCGGCTTCTAAGTGGCTGTGATGTCATGGGGCCCTCCGAAGCACCGATTATATGCGTGAACCGGAGGAGTGAATGACTCGTCTGGCGGGAAAGGTCGCCGTCATCACCGGCGGCGGCAGCGGAATCGGGCGCGGAATCGTCCTCGCCATGGCCAAGGCGGGCGCGGACATCGCCATTCCCGACATCCAGGTCCTCAACGCCGACAAGGTCGCGGAGGAAGTGAAGGCCCTCGGCCGCCACGTCCTCGCCATGAAGTGCGACGTCACGAGCAACGCCGACGTGAAGTCGATGGTCGATCGCACGCGCGATCAGCTCGGCAAGATCGACATTCTCGTGAACAACGCGGGGATGGCGGCGCCTCCCGGCATGCCGTTCATGAACAACACGGAAGACGACTGGGACCGCGCCTTCGCCGTGAACACGAAGTCGGTGTTCCTCACGTGCAAGGCGGTGGCGCCGTACTTCATCGAGCGCAAGGCCGGGCGCATCATCAACATCGCCTCCATCGCCGGTCCGCTCGCGGCCACGACCATGCCGGCGTACAGCGTGGCCAAGCAGGGCGTGATCACCTTCACGCGCGTGGTGGCCAAGGAGCTCGCGCCGCACGGCATCACCGCGAATGCCATCTGTCCCGGCGTGCTCTACACGGACTTCTGGCAGAAGCTCGCGCAACACATCGCCGACACGAATCCCGCGTTCAAGGGGATGACCGCGCGGCAGGTATTCGAGAAGCGCGTGAACGATATCGTCCCCATGAAATGCGAGCAGACCCCCGAAGACATCGGGAATGCTGCGGTCTTTCTGGCCTCGGATGAAGCGCGGTATATCACCGGCCAGGCGCTCATGGTCGACGGCGGTTGTGTGATGTGGTGAGGCGACGAGCGACGATAATGGCGCATCTGCTTCGTTGGCTCGGTCGGGCACTCCCTGCGGCGTACGCGGCGTACGCCTCGGTCGGCCCCTCCCTCGCCGCCTCGCATCTGCACCATTCTCGTCACTCGTGCGGGCGGGCGCGGTGCCACGTGCAACGCGAGAGGTGTTGATGGATTTCGATTTCAGCGAGAGGGAAGAGGGGTTTCGGAAGGAAGTGAGGGCTTGGCTCGAGGCCAATCTTCCGGATGATCTGAGAGGGCGGGCGTTCGCGGCGTCGCGGGCGGACGTGGACGAGGTGCGGCGGCTGCGGGCCTGGCAGAAGCGGATGTGCGAGGCGGGGTATGTCGGCATCGACTGGCCCGTGGAGTTCGGCGGGCGTGGGGCGACGCTGACCGAGCAGATCGTGTTGTTCCAGGAGATGGCGCGCGCGGAGTCGCCGCAGTTCGTGAACCGCGGCGGTGTGTCGATGCTGGGGCCGACGCTGATGAAGTTCGGCACGACGGCGCAGCAGAAGCGCTTTTTGCCGAAGATCCTCACCGCCGACGAGCTCTGGTGCCAGGGCTTCTCCGAGCCGAACGCCGGCTCCGATCTCGCGAACCTCCAGACGCGCGCCGTGCGGGACGGCGACCACTTCGTCGTGAACGGCCAGAAGGTGTGGACGTCGATGGCGCACGTGGCGGACTGGTGCTTCCTCCTGGTGCGGACCGATCCCGCCGCGCCCAAGCACAAGGGCATCAGCTTCCTGCTCGTCGACATGAAATCGGCCGGCATCACCATCCGTCCGCTGCGACAGATCACCGGCGAGGCGGAGTTCAACGAGGTCTTCTTCGACAACGTGCGCGTGCCCGCCGACAATCTCGTGCACAAGCTCAACGAGGGCTGGGCGGTCGCCCTCACCACCCTCGCCTACGAGCGCGATTTGCTGACCTTCATCCGCCACATCTCGCTGCGCAACGCGCTGCACCGTCTGCTGCAGCTCGCGCGATCACGCGGGGCCGGGGGCGATCCGATCCTGCGTCAGAAGATCGCCGGTCTCTGGATCGGCGAGCAAGCGCTCCAGATGAACGCCTATCGGAGCCTCACCAAGATCCTGCGCGGCGGCGCCCCGGGGCCCGAGGGCTCGACGTCGAAGCTCTTCTGGAGCCAGCTCGATCAGGAGCTCGCGCTGACGGCCACCGAGCTGATCGGCCCCTATTCGCAGATCGCCGAGGGTTCGCCGTGGGCGGTTGATCACGGCCAGTGGGAGTTCTACGAGCTGCTCGCGCGCGGCAGCGGCATCCGCGCCGGCACCTCGGAGATCCTCAGAAATATCCTCGCCGAGCGCGTCCTCGGACTCGCCAAGGACTGACGCGGGTGGCCGGGGCGCTGCGGCCGGACACCCGCTACGCGCGCAGCGGCGACGTCAACATCGCCTACCAAGTATTCGGCGAGGGCGATCGTCATCTCGTGCTCGTGCCGGGCTGGGTCTCGAACGTCGAAGTATCCTGGGACGATCCGGCCATGGCGCGGTTCCTCGAACGGCTCTCGAGCTTCGCGCGGGTCATCCTGTTCGACAAGCGGGGTACCGGGCTGTCGGACCGCGTCGGCGACATTCCGAACCTCGAAACCCGGATGGACGACGTGCGCACGGTGATGGACGCGGCGCGAGCGCCGCGGGCCAGCGTCATGGGATGGTCGGAAGGCGGCGCGATGTGCGTGCTGTTCGCGGCTACGTATCCCGAGCGCACGAATGCCCTCATTCTTGTGAACAGCTATGCGCGCCGCATCTGGGCGCCCGACTATCCCTGGGGGACGCCGCGCCAGGAGTGGGAAGCGTTCATCGACGAGACAGTGCGCCACTGGGGCGGTCCGGTGGGCGCCGATATTCGCGCGCCGAGCCGCGCCGGTGATCAGCGGTTTCGCGACTGGTGGGCGCGCTTTCTCCGGATGAGCGCCAGCCCGGGCGCAAGTCGTGCGGTGCTCCAGATGAACGCCGACATCGACGTCCGGGCGATTCTGCCGTCGATCCGCGTGCCGGCGCTGGTGTTGCACGGCCGCCTGGAGCGTAACGTCCCCGTCGAAGCCGGGCGCTTTCTGGCGGAGCAGATTCAGGGTGCGCGATACGTCGAGCTGCCGGGCGCCGATCACATCCCCTGGGGCGAAAATGCCGATGAGATCGTGGACGAGGTCGAGGAGTTTCTCACCGGCGCGCGTCGTGGGATCGAGCCCGATCGCGTGCTGTCCACCGTTCTCTTCACGGACATCGTGGATGCGACGCGCAAGGCCACGGAACTCGGCGATCGTCGCTGGCGTGACGTGCTGGAGGCGCATCACGCCGCCGTTCGCTCGGAGCTGAGCCGATTTCGCGGTCGCGAGATCGACACGGCGGGCGACGGCTTCCTGGCCGCGTTCGATGGACCCGCGCGTGGCATCCGCGCCGCCTGCGCGGTGGCGGACGCGGTGAAACCGCTGGGTCTCGGCGTTCGAGCCGGACTGCATACCGGCGAATGCGAGGTCATGGGAGCAAAGCTGGGCGGCATCGCCGTGCACATCGGCGCGCGCATCGCCGCGCTGGCCAAGAGCGACGAAGTCCTCGTGTCGAGCACGGTCAAGGATCTGGTGGCCGGCTCGGGGCTGGCGTTCGCCGAGCGCGGACTCCATGCCCTCAAAGGCGTGCCGGGCGAGTGGCGACTGTACGCCGTGGATCGCGGCGCTTCGCGCGTGTGAGAGGACGACCATGAGTGACTTGCTCTACGAGGTGAAGGACAAGATCGCGACCATCACCCTGAACCGGCCCGACAAGCTGAACGCGTTCACGGGGCCGATGATCGACGCCTGGGCGCGCGCGCTCGCCGATGCGCAGGCCGACGCCAACGTGAACGTGATCGTGGTCACCGGCGCCGGCCGCGCCTTCTGCGCCGGCGGTGACGTCGCCCGTATGGGCGAGGGCGAGCCGACGCCGCTCGACCACAAGAACCAGCTGTGGGAGCACATCCACCGTGTGCCCAAGACGCTCGAGACCGTCGACAAGCCGGTCATCGCCATGGTGAACGGACTGGCCGTCGGCGCCGGCATGGGGATGACGGTCATGTGCGACGTGCGGGTGGCCGCGGAGTCCGCGCGCTTCTCCACGGGCTACGTGAAGGTGGGGCTCGTGCCGGGCGACGGCGACACGTACTTCCTGCCGCGGCTGATCGGCGCCGCCAAGGCGCTCGATCTGCTATGGACGGCGGAGTTCGTCGAGGCGCCGGAGGCGCTGCGCCTCGGGATCGTGCAGCGCGTGTATCCCGACGCCGAGCTGCGCGAGCAGACGTTCGCGTTCGCGCGCCAGATCGCCGACGGGCCGCAGGTGCCGATCCGGATGATCAAGCGGCTCGTGTATCAAAGCTTGAAGCTCGATCTGCGCACGCATCTCGATCTCGTGTCGTCGCACATGGGTC
Source organism: Candidatus Methylomirabilota bacterium (assembly GCA_035605575.1). Lineage (GTDB taxonomy): Bacteria > Methylomirabilota > Methylomirabilia > Rokubacteriales > CSP1-6 > AR12. The sequence continues at coordinate 27,693 of DASTCJ010000032.1, read as the reverse complement.
TCGTGCGCCAGACGCTCGATCACAAGGAAGGCGTGGCCGCCTTCAAGGAAAAGCGCGCGCCGAAGTTCCAGGGGCGGTGAGCCGTGGCCCTCCTCTAGATTGCTCTGACGCCGGCGCGGTGGCGCTGGGCGAGTGCCTGGTAGCCCTGCGGGTTCGCCTTCACCCAGAATTCCGCGGGCGTGCCCGCGAGCGGACCCTTCACCTTGGCCGGCGCTCCCATGGCGAGCATGCCGTCGGGCACGTCGGTCTCCGGCGTCACCAGCGCACCTCCGGCGACCATGGCGCGCACGCCGATGCGCGCGCCATCGAGCACGGTGCTGCCGTTGCCGACGAGCGCCTCCTCGCCGATGCTGGCCGCGTGCACCGTGCAGTTGTGCCCGACGGTGGCGCCGCGACCGATCTCGACGCCCGCGCGTGGGGTCACGTGCACGACGGAGCAGTCCTGCACGTTGGCGCCGGCGCGCACCACGATCGGATTGAAGTCGGCGCGTAGCACGGCGTTGTACCAGACGGACGCACGCTCCTCCACGGTGACGTCGCCGATGAGCACCGCCGTCGGTGCGATGAACGCGGTCTCGTGCACGACCGGGATTTTCCCTTCGAAGCTGAAGAGTGGCATGGCCTCGACCCTCGCAGTATGCTCGACGTGAGCCCATCTTACGCGATGCTGCCCAGCCAGGAGACTCGATGACCCCGCGCATCGTCGCCGTCGGAACGGTCGTTCCGCCGCATCGCTTCACGCAGGCGCAGCTGCTGTCGATGGCGGGCTACGCAGACGAGCGGCGGCGTGGGTTCTTTGCCGCCAGCGACATCGCCGGCCGTCATCTGTGGATCGATCCCGCGCGCTTCCGTCCCGACGAGTCGGTGGACGAGCTCGACGCGCGCTTCCGTGAGGGCGCGCTCGCCCTCGCCGAATCGGCGGCGCGCTCGGCGATGGCGCGCGCCGGCTGGAGCGCCGACGACGTCGACTTCGTGGCCACCACCACGTGCACCGGCCGTCTCACGCCGAGCGTGGACGCGCACCTGGTCGCGCGACTCGGCGCGCGCAGTGACGTGCAGCGCGTCCACGTCGGGGATACCGGCTGCGCGTCCGCCATGGTCGCGCTCCAGCAGGCGTGGAACCACCTGCACGCGTTCCCGCGCCACCGCGCGCTGGTGATCTCGGTCGAGATCTGCTCGGCGGCGTACTTTCTCGACGATCGGCTCGAGAGCGCGGTCGCCCACGCGATCTTCGCCGACGGCGCCGGCGCCCTCGCGCTGGCGGCCGACGGACCCGGTCCCGCCGTCCTCGCCACGCGCACCTTGTTTCGCTCCGAGCATCTGGCGGCCATGGGCTTCGAGTATCCGGGCGGCCGGCCGCGCGTTGTGCTCTCGAAGGAGGTGCGACGCATCGGCGCCTCGATGATGGGGGAGATGGCGCGCGCGCTCATGGAGACGCAAGGCCTCAAGCGTGACGCCGTCGCCCACTGGGTGCTTCACTCGGCCGGCCGTCGCGTGCTCGACCGCGCGCGCGAGCTGCTCGACCTCACCGACGCGCAGATGTCGTACGCGCGCGGCGTGCTGCGCGAGTACGGGAACATGTCGTCAGCGACGATCCTGTTCGTGCTCGAGCGGCTGCTGAGCGCCGGGGTCGCCGTGCCGGGCGACTGGGGCGTGATGATCGGGCTCGGGCCCGGCTTCGCGGCCGAGGGCGCGCTGCTGCGCTGGTGATGCGTCGGGCGGCGCACGCGCGCGAGCTCCTGGACGGCGCCGTCCCCGCCGCCGACCTTGCGGCCACGCTCGGGGACATCGATCGCCTCGACGCGTGGTTCGGCGGTCACGCGCTCTCGCTCGCGCGCGTGCGACGCGCGGCGCGCGCAGTGCCGCGCGAGCGCATGCTGGTCGTGGTGGATGTGGGCGGCGGTGGCGGCGGCTTCGCGCGGCGCCTCGTACGGTGGGCGCGGCGTCGCCACCGGCCAATCCGCGTGATCGTTGTCGAGCGCGACGCCGGCGCCGCCTCTCTCGCGCAGCGGGCATGCCACGCGCGGCCCGAGATCGTGATCGTCCGCGGCGACGCGACGGCCCTGCCGCTTCCCGCACGGTCGGCGGACGTCGTGCACGCGGCCCTGACGCTGCATCACCTGGACCCGGAGGCCGCCGTGAGGGCGCTGGCCGAGATGGCGCGTGTGGCGCGCGGCCGCGTGGTGATCAACGACCTTGCGCGAAGTCGCCTCGCGCTGGTCCTCGTCTGGCTGGCCACGCGACTGCTCGCCGTCCATCCGATCTCGCGTCACGACGGGCCGCTGTCCGTGCGGCGCGCGTATGCGCCGGCGGAGCTCGCGGAGCTGTTCAGACGCGCGGGGGTGCTCGACGTCAGCGTGCGGCGATATCGCGCGATCGCCCGGCTGGTGGCGGAATCGGCGTGAGGGCCGCCCGGCCGGACGTCATCGTCGTGGGCGCGGGGCCGGCGGGGGCGGCCAGCGCCATCCTGCTCGCGGAGCACGGCCTTCACGTGCTCGTGCTCGAGCGCGGCGCGCGGCCGCGGCCGAAGATCTGCGGCGAGTATCTGAGTCCCGAGGCCGGGCGCCTGCTCGACCGGCTCGGCGTCTTGAAGACAGTGGAGACGAACGGGGCGGTGGCGCTCGGCGGCATGCGCATCACCGCGCCCGATGGGACCACGCTCACGGCGAAATATCAGACGGTCGGCGCCTTCCGCCCGTATCGCGAGCACGCCCTGGGCGTGTCGCGCGCGGTGCTCGACGGCGCGCTGGTGGATCGCCTGCGCGGACTACCGATCGACGTGCGTGACGACCTGCGCGTGACCGACGTCGTCATCGAAGAGGGCGCCGTCATCGGCGTCGAAGCGGTGGACCGAGGTGGCTCCGCGCGCGCGTTCCACGCGCGGCTCGTGATCGCCGCCGACGGCCGCGCCTCGACGGTGGCGCAGCGCCTCGGCTGCCGTCATCCGCATCGCCTCTCGCGCATGGCCCTGGTCACGTACGTGTCCGGCGTCGCCGACTGCCGGGACCTGGGCGAGATCTTCGTCGACCCGCCGGACTACGCCATCCTCAACCCGCTGGCGCCCGGCCGCATCAATGCGAGCCTGGTGGTGCCACTCGCGGATGCAGCGCGGTGGAGTGATCGACGGGAGGATTTCTTTGTCGCGCGCGTCAAGCAGCTGCCACATCTCGCCCGTCGTCTCGCCGGTGCCCGGCGCGAGTCGGCCGTGCAAGCGATGGGCCCGCTCGCGTATCGCGTCTCGGCGCCGCGCGAGCGAGGCGTGATGTTCGTCGGCGACGCCGCCGGCTTTTACGATCCATTCACGGGCGAGGGGATCTACACGGCGCTGCGCGGCGCCGAGCTGGCGGCGGAGGCGATCGCCCGCGCCATCCGGTCAGGCACCCCGGACGCCGCGGCCGCCGCGTACCGGCGCGCGCGGCACGCCGTCTTCGCCGACAAGGAGTGGGTCACCCGCGCGCTGCAGCTCCTGATCGCGCGCCGGCGCCTCGCCAACGCCGCCGCGCACTGGCTCGCCCGTCGCCCGGCCGCGCTGTCGGCCCTGCTCGGCGTCATCGGCGACTTCGTGCCGCCGCGCGCATTCCCGAGGGTGCTCCGCTCGCCGGCGTGACCGGCGCGCTGTGCTAGGCTCGGGGCCGGCATGGCCTCGCGCTCGGACAACCTGCCCCGCCGCTTCGCGAAGATCTACACGGCGGCGATCACCGACGTGCTGGACGACATGGGGCTGCTCCGCCAGACGCTGCCGCACGCGATCCAGCCGCTGACCCCCGAGATGCGAATGGCCGGCTACGCATTCCCGGCGCGAGGGCGTGCCTATCGCGGCAAGCCCGCGGACCGCGACGCAACCCTCCGCCGATTCCTCGCGATGCTCGGCGCCGTCCCGGCCGAGTCGGTGCTGGTGCTGGCGGCCAACGACAACGAGGCGGCGCACTTCGGGGAGCTGTCGGCGGAATGGTTCCGCGCCCGCAAGGTCCGCGGCGCCGTCATCGACGGCAGCACGCGCGACGCGGCCTCGATCATCCGCGCGCGCTTTCCAACCTTCGTTCGTTATCGGAGCCCACAGGATTCAGTGCCGCGGTGGCGGGTGAGCGACTGGGGACAGCCGCTCACGCTCGGCGGCGTCCGCGTCGGCCTGGGCGACGTGGTGGTGGGCGATCTCGACGGTGTGGTGGTCGTTCCACGCCGCATCGCTCACGAGGTGCTCCAACGCTGCGAGCGACTGGTGAGCACGGAGAGCAAGGTCCGTACGGCCGTGCGCCGCGGCATGGCGCCGCTCGACGCGTACAAGAAATTTGGTGCGTTCTGAGCGTGACCTAGCGTCGCCGACGGGCCGGACGGGCGGAGGCGGCGGGGGGATCGTCGGCGGCCGGAACGGCGCCGAGGCCGGCGATCTCTTGGAGGCCGGCCTGCTTCAGCGGGCGATTGACGCGATCGCGGATCCACTTGCCGTCCCACCACTCGAGGGGCGTGACCGAGACGCCGGAGACGAGCACCTCGAAGTGCAGGTGATCGCCGATGGCGAGCCCCGTGGAGCCCGTTCGACCGAGGGCCTGGCCCTTGGTGACCTTGTCGCCCGGCTTGACGTCGATCGAGGAGAGATGCGCGTAGAGCGTCTGCAGGCCGAGCCCGTGATCGAGGATGACCGTGTTGCCGTAGATCGTGAGCGGACCGGCGAAGGCGACCACGCCGACGTTGGCGGCCGGCACCGGTGACTGCTTGGTCGACGCGAGGTCGTAGCCGTAGTGCACCTGCTTGTCGACCTCACGTCCGTCGTAGACGTACGTTCGCGTCTCGGCGAAATTCGAGAATACCTTCGTGTTGCGCGGCTGGACGAACGGCCCCTGCCAGAGCGGCTGCTCGGCCGTGCGCTCGCCGATCTTGAGCTTCTCGTTCTCCGCCTGCTTGCGCTGATCCCGATTGATGACGAGGAAGCCTTCGAGGAGCGCTTGCGACGGCGGTCGCTGCGGCAGCAGCTCTGGGACCTTCGCCTGCAGAAACGCCTCGCTGAGCTTGATCGCGTCGCGCGGGAATGCGCGCGGCTTGAGCTCGGCCGGCACGCCGCGCGAGGTGACGTTGGCGGCCTCGTCGCGAGCGGTGACGGCCATCGGCGTGTTGCTCGAGAAGTCCGGCGGAAGCGCGATGAGGGCCACCCGGGCGTGCTGTTCCGGCGGGCCGTACGGATGGCTCCGGAACACGCGCGTGCCGACGGTGACGTCGGTACGCTCGGCATCGTCCACGCGGAACGCCACCAGCGCAGCGCCGCCGGGTGACACGTAGCGTGTCGCGCCGAGGATCTCCAGCTTCGGAGGCGTCAGGTCGATGGTCACCGGCAGGCTGGTGACGGGACGCGCCGTGCCGCGGAGCGGTCGCCAGAAATCATCCCGCGACCACACCTCGACGGTGGCATTGCCCTCGCGCAATCCGACCGCCGCCGTCTCGAAGCTCACCGGCACGTCGGCACGCGGGCCGAGACCGTCTTGCTTGAACACCGTCACCGCCTTGCCGTCCTGCACGACGCGCACCTCGGCCGTGGCGATGTTGCCGCGCGTCGCGGCCACCGCGAGCGTCAGCGCGGGCTTGTGGCCGATCGCCTTCGGTGCGGTGAGCGTCGCGCGCACGCCCGGTACCGATTGCCGCCAGCCGAGATACGCGAGGGGGCCGACGATGGCGAGGACGACGAGCACGACGAGAAACACCCACGGTCTGATGCGGGACCGCTGCGGCACGACGAGGATCATACCATTGACACCCCTCACACCCACCGATAGATTGACGCGGTGTCATCCGTCTGGCTGATTCCCTCCCTTCCTCTCCTCGGCGCGCTCATCAACATGCTCTTCGGTCGTCTCACCGGACGCCGCGCGCACTGGGTGGCGGTGCCCGCCGTGGCCGGCGCCTTCGTCGTGGCATGCGCGGTCTTCGCCCACGCGCGGGTGAGCGCGTTCACCAGCACGCTGTACTGGTGGATCGACGCCGGCGATTTCGAGGCGAACGTCGTCGCGCTGGTCGATCCGCTGTCCGCGGTCATGCTGCTCGTGGTGACCGGCGTCGGGCTGCTGATCCACCTCTACTCGATCGGCTACATGCACGACGACCCCGGCTACGCCCGCTTCTTCGCCTATCTCAACCTGTTCGTGTTCTCGATGACGATGCTCGTGCTGGCCGGCAATTTTCTCGTGCTCTACGTCTTCTGGGAGGCCGTCGGGTTGTGCTCATACCTGCTCATCGGCTTCTGGTACGAGCGCGAGGCGGCCGCGCGCGCGGGAAAGAAGGCGTTCATCGCCAATCGAGTGGGCGACTTCGGCTTCGGGCTCGCGATCATGTGGATCTGGACGACACTCGGCACGCTGGACTACGCGGCCGTGTTCAAGGGTGTCGAGACGCTGCCGCCGGCCACGGCCACCGGCATCGCGCTGCTGTTGTTCATGGGCGCCTGCGGCAAATCCGCGCAGATCCCGCTGCACGTCTGGCTACCCGACGCGATGGAAGGGCCGACGCCGGTCTCGGCACTGATCCACGCCGCCACCATGGTCACGGCCGGCGTCTACATGGTCGCGCGCAGCCACGTGATCTTCGAGCGCTCGGGCGTGGCCCTCGACGTCGTGCTGTGGATCGGCGTGGCCACCGCGCTGTTCGCCGCCAGCGTCGGGCTCGTGCAGACGGATATCAAGCGCGTGCTCGCGTATTCGACGATCAGCCAGCTGGGGTACATGTTCGCGGCCGTGGGGCTCGGCGCGTATGCCGTTGGGATCTTCCACCTGCTCACGCACGCCTTCTTCAAGGCGCTGCTCTTCCTCGGCGCCGGCTCGGTGATCCACGGTCTCGGTGGCGAGCAGGACATGCGGCGTATGGGCAATCTCGCCCCGCGCATGCTGCTGACGGCCACCACCATGATCGTCGGCGCGGCCGGCCTCGCCGGACTCCCGCCCTTTGCCGGATTCTTCTCGAAGGACGAGATTCTGGCGGTGGCCTTTCACACGAGCCGCACGGCGTGGGCGCTCCTGCTGCTGGGGGCGTTCATGACGGCGTTCTACACCGCCCGCATGATGCTGTTGACGTTCTTCGGGGCGCCGCGCATGTCGAAGGAGGTCGCGCATCACGTCCACGAGTCACCGCCGACGATGACCGTGCCGCTGGTGGTCCTCGCTGCGCTCACGATCGTCGCCGGCTGGGCGCTGGGCGTGCCCGCCGAGGAGGGCACCCGCTTCCAGCGGCTGCTCTCGCCGGTCTTCGCGTTGCACGAGGCCGAGCACGGCGGAGTGACGGCGATCATGCTGCTGGTCCTCTCCGTCATCGTCGTGCTGGCCGGGGTCCTGCTCGCCTGGTTCGTCTACGGCGCCGGCCCCGTCCGCGCCGAGGAGATCGGCCGCCCACGCAACGTCGTTCACCGGCTGCTGCTGAACGCCTGGTACGTCGACGCGCTCTACGACCGCACGATCGTGCGCCCGCTGCTGGCGCTGTCGGAGTTTCTCGCGCGGCTGTTCGATACGCGCGTCATCGACGGCGCCGTGAACGGCGTTGGCCGGGCGGTGGCGGCGTGGGCGCAAAGTCTCCGGCGGCTGCAGACGGGCTACGTCGTGAACTACGCGCTGACCATGCTGGCCGGCGCCGTCGCCATCGTCGGCTTCCTGCTCGCCCGATGACCGGCGTCGACATCGGCCTCCTGAGCGTCGTTACCTTTCTGCCTGCCGCCGGCGCCGTCGTGCTCGCGCTGCTGCCGCGAGGCCGGGAGAGCTGGCTGCGCGGCGGCGCGCTGCTCGTGAGCCTGGCAACCTTCGCGATGTCGGTACCGCTCTACTTCCAGTTCGACGGCGACAATCCCGACTTCCAGCTCGAGGAAGTGCTGCGCTGGTTGCCGAACCTCGGCGCGAGCTACCACGTCGGCATCGACGGCATCAGCCTGCTCCTCGTGCTGCTCACGACGTTCCTCACCCCGATCGCCCTCGCGTCCGCCTGGCACGCCATCGACGACTCGATCAAGGAGTTCGTCGTCGCCATGCTGGTCCTCGAGACCGGCATGCTCGGTGTCTTCGTCGCCCTCGATCTCTTCCTCTTCTTCGTCTTCTGGGAGGCGATGTTGATTCCGATGTACTTCATCATCGGAGTCTGGGGCGGCACGAACCGGATCTACGCCGCCATCAAGTTCGTCCTCTATACGATGGCGGGCTCCGCCCTCATGCTGGTGGCGATCCTCGCCTTTTACTACCAGCACGGCGCCGCCACCGGGATCTACACGTTCGACGTGCCCACCCTCGCGCGCTACGTGGTGGCGCCGGGACTCGTCCAGAATCTGCTGTTCCTGGCCTTCGCGCTGGCGTTCGCCATCAAGGTCCCGCTGTTTCCCTTTCACACGTGGCTGCCCGACGCGCACGTGGAAGCGCCGACGGCGGGCTCGATCATTCTCGCCGGCGTGCTGCTGAAGATGGGGACGTACGGGTTCTTGCGGTTCTGTTTGCCGCTGTTCCCGGACGCCACGCTGACGTTCGGGCCGTTGATCTTCGCTCTGGCCGTCGTCGGCATCATCTATGGCGCGTGGGTGTCGACGGTGCAGCCGGATCTCAAGAAGCTCGTGGCCTACTCGAGCGTCAGCCACCTCGGGTTCGTCATGCTCGGCCTGTTCACGCTCACGCAGGCGGGACTGGTGGGCGGCGTCATCCAGATGGTGAACCACGGCCTCAGCACCGGCGCCCTCTTCCTGATGGTCGGCATGATCTACGAACGCCGCCACACGCGGCTCATCGCCGATTTCGGCGGGCTCTGGAAAGTGATTCCGGCGTTCTCGGCGTTGTTCCTGCTCGTGTGCCTCTCGTCGCTCGGCCTGCCGGGCCTGAACGGCTTCATCGGTGAATTCCTCGTGCTGGTGGGCGCGTTTCAAATCAACGGCTGGCTCGCCGCCGCCGCCACCACCGGGATCATCTTCGCGGCGTTCTATCTCCTGTGGATGTACCAGCGCGTCGCCTTTGGCGAGATCCGCCACGAGGCCAACCGTCATCTCCGCGACCTGAGCCCACGCGAGTGGGCGCTGCTGACCCCCGTGATCATCATGATCGTCTGGATCGGCGTCTACCCTCGGACGTTCACGTCGAAGACCGAGGCCAGCATCCAGGCCCTCATCGCGCAGGTCGAAAGCAAGGCCTCCGTCGCGCAAAGCACGACCACGCCCCCTGTTGCCGACGCCGGACGGAGCCACGAACTATCTAGACCAGGCCACCCGCGGCTCGAGCCGCAAACAGCCCGGTCGCTCCAATGATCTCTGCGCCGCCGATCCAGTTCGGCGCTCTGCTGCCGACGCTCATCGTGCTCGCCGCCGGCGTCGTCGTCCTCCTCCTCGACCTCGTGCCGCCACGCCGGACGAAAGAGCATCTGGGCGGTGTGGCGCTCGCCGGCGTCGTGGCCGCGCTGCTGGCCGCCATCGCGCAGTGGGGGCGGGGCGCGCGCGCGTTCCGCGACATGGTGCTGCTCGACGATTACGCGCTCTTCCTGCACGTCGTGATCTGCTACGCGGCGGCGCTGGCCGTCCTGCTGTCGATCGACTATCTTCGCCGCAACGGCATCGAGTCCGGCGAGTACTACGCGCTCGTGCTGATGTCGACGTCCGGCATGCTGCTGCTCGCCTCCGCCGGCGATTTGCTGATCGTGTTCCTCGGCATCGAGCTGATGTCGTTGCCGCTGTACGTCCTGGCCGGCCTCTTCAAGACGCGCCTGGCCGCCGGCGAGGCGTCGATGAAGTACTTCCTGCTCGGCGCGTTCGCCACCGCCTTTCTGCTCTACGGGACGGCGCTGATCTTCGGCGCGACCGGCGCCACGAACTTCGATCGCATCGCGGCCGCCGCCGCGGCGCGTCCGTCGGAGCCGCTGATCACGGTCGGCCTCGGGCTGCTGCTGGTCGGCTTCGGCTTCAAGGTCTCGTCGGTGCCGTTCCACATGTGGGCGCCCGACGTCTACGAGGGCGCGCCCACCTCGATCACCGCGCTCATCGCCACCGGCTCCAAGGCGGCCGCGATGGGCGCCCTGCTCCGCGTGCTGATGGTGGCCTTGAAGACGGCGCAGCCGGACTGGACGCCCGTCCTGTGGGCGGTGGCGGCGGTCTCGATGACGGCCGGCAACGTCGTCGCCATCGCGCAGTCGAACTTGAAACGCATGCTCGCGTACTCCTCGGTGGCGCACGTTGGTTACATGCTGATGGGGCTGGTGGCGGGCGGCGTGCCCGGCGCCGGCGCCGTCCTCTACTACCTGCTGGCGTACACGTTCACGACGGTGGGCGCGTTCGGCGTCATCCTGATGCTCGTCGAGCGCGCGGGCGACGAGGCGGTCGACGTCGGCGGGTACGCGGGTCTGGCGCGTCGCCATCCGCTGCTCGCGGCCACGCTGTCGCTGTTTCTGCTGTCGCTCATCGGGATCCCCCCGCTCGCTGGCTTCGTCGGGAAGTTCTACCTGTTCGGCTCCGCGGTGCGCGCGGGGTACGTCTGGCTCACCGTGGTCGCCGTGCTCAATTCGGCGATCGCCGCCTATTACTACCTGCGCGTCATCGTCTACATGTACATGCGCGAGTCGGACGCCGCCGCCGCCCGGCTGGCGCCGACGTTTGCGGGAACACTGGCTCTCGTCATCGCCGCCGCGGGCATCGTCCTGCTCGGCGTGGCGCCCGCGCCCTTCGTCGATCTCGCCCAGGCCGCCGTCGCCCCCCTGATGCGCTGAGCTCGTTGAACGCGCAAGCCGCGACCACGCGTTGAACGCGGAGCGCCGCCCGGAACGGTTGAACGCGGAACGCAGCCACCGTCCATCTAAAACAGGCCACCCACGGTTCAAGCCGCACAAAACGCCATCGCTACAATAATCCTGCCGCAGCGCGGTTGGCTCTTCGATCTCGACGGCACCGTGTACCGCGGCGACGTGCTGGTGCCGGGTGCCGCGGAGACGCTCGCCGCCCTGCGCGCCGCCGGCCGGCGCGTGGTGTTTTTGTCCAACAAGCCGCTGGAGACCCGCGCCGACTACGCCGCGAAGCTCACGCGTCTGGGCGTCCCCGCCGAGACGGACGACGTCATCAACTCCTCGCTCGTCCTCGCGCGCCATCTGAGCGTGCTCGATCCTCGCGCACCCGTCTTCGTGATCGGCGAGCCACCGCTGATCGCCGAGCTGCGCGCGCACGGCTTCGAGGTCCGGGACGATCACCACGTGCGCTGGGTCGTGATCGCTTTCGACCGGACGTTCGACTACGCGAAGCTGAACACGGCCCTCCAGGCGGTGCGACAGGGCGCGCGGCTGATCGCCACCAATCCCGATCGCACGTGCCCGACCGCGGACGGCGAGATTCCCGACTGCGCGGGGATGACGGCGGCCGTGGAGGCAGTGACGGCGGCGCGCGTCGAGGTCGTGGTCGGCAAGCCGTCGCGCATCATCCTCGACGTGGCGCTCGCGCGCCTCGGCGTGCCGGCGACCGACGCCGTAATCGTCGGCGACCGCATCGAGACCGACATCGTGATGGGCAAGCGGCTGGGCCTCGCTACCGTGCTCGTGCTGAGCGGCGTGACGCGGGCCGACGACCCGCGCGTGGCCGAGATCGCCCCGGACCTCGTGCTACCATCGATCCGGGATTTGCTCCATGAGCGGCCGCCCGCAGCCTCTCGCTGACGCGGACTACGACGTCGTGATCATCGGCGGCGGCATGGCGGGTGCCGGCGCTGCGCGCGACCTCGCGATGCGCGGCGTCTCGGTGGCGCTCGTCGACAAGGGCGATTTCGGCTCGGCCACCACGTCGCTGTCCTCCAAGCTGATTCACGGCGGCCTGCGCTACCTCGAGCTGTTCGACTTCGGCCTCGTGCGCGAGTCGCTGGCCGAGCGCCAGCGGCTGCAGCGGCTGGCGCCGCATCTGGTCAAGCCGCTGCCGTTCCTCGTGCCGATCTATCGCGACTCCTCGCGCGGTCTCGTCAAGGTCCGTCTTGGTCTGAAGCTCTACGACTGGCTGACACCGGGCGGCGCGCGCGAGCGCTATCGCGTGCTGCGGCCCATCGACGCGCTCAGCCTCGAGCCGGCCATCCGACCCGACGATCTGCGCGGCGCCGGCTATTATTTCGACGACCTCCTGCTCTTCCCCGAGCGTCTCTGCCTCGAAAACATCTTGTCGGCGTGTCGGCACGGCGCTCGCGCCTTCAACTATTGCCAGGTCCTGTCGGTCGTGCGCGACCAGCGCGGGGCCGTGGCCGGCGTCACCGCGCGCGATTTGCTCACGGGCACGGTGGCCACGCTCGGCGCACGGGTCATCGTGAACGCGGCGGGACCGTGGGTCGACGACTTGCGCGAGCTGGCGGGCGTCAGCGAGCGGGGTCGCCACGTGCTGCGGCGCACGAAGGGCATCCATTGTCTGTTGCCCCGCATGACCGAGCGCGCCATCTACCACTCCACGCGCGACGACCGGATGATCTTCGTGATCCCGTGGCGCGAGTTCTCGCTCGTCGGCAGCACCGACACCGACTTCGCCGGCGACCTCGACCGCGTGTGGGCGACGCGAGACGAGGTGGAGTACCTGCTCGGTGAGGTGCGCCGCGCGCTGCCCGACCCCCGCGTCAACACCGAGGCCATCGCCTACACGTATGCGGGGGTGCGTCCGCTGTCTCACGAGGAGGGCAAGCGGGCCTCGGACGTCTCGCGCGCACATCGCGTGGTGGCCGAGGCCGGCGGGCGCTTTCTGTCGATCACCGGCACGAAGCTCACGTGCTTTCGCAGCCTCGCCGAGGAGCTGGGCGACGCCATCATGCGCACGCTCGGCCGCCGCGGCCCCGGACACACGGCCACCCGCATGCTCGACGGTACCGACGAGGACAGCGCGCGTGTCGAGGCGAGGGCGTGGCTCGACGTCTCCCCCGAGATGGCGGCGAGCGGGCTGCCGGCGGACACGCTGGAGACGCTGATCACGACGTATGGCCGCGTCTATCCGCGGGTGGTCGACCTGATCGGCAAGGTCCCCGGGGGCGCCGAGCGTCTCTGTCCGACGAACCCCGACGTCGTCGGCCAGCTCCACCATGCGGTGCAGGACGAGATGACCGTCTCGCTGCAGGACTTCATGCTGCGTCGGACCGGCATCGGGACGAGCAGCTGTCAGGGTGAGGATTGTGCGGAGCCGATCGCCCGGCGGATGGCCGCCCTGCTCGGCTGGAGCGCGCGCCGGCTCGATGCCGAGCTGGAAGCGTTCGACGCCCACGTCGCCCGCTCGCGGCGCTTTCGCACGTGACGCGGACGCTGTCGCCTGTCGCGAAACCGTAACGGCCGCGTCGGCGGCGAGGCCGAAACGCTGTGCTATAGTGCGGCACCGCCCGAGGACCACACCGCCGTTCGAGGAGGCGCTCATGAAGGTGTTCGTCACGCGGATCGTTGCGCTCGCCGTGGTCGTGCTCGGCGCGAGCCCGTCGCCCGCGCTCGCCAAGACCGACATCCAGTGGTGGCACGCGATGCAGGGCGTGCTGGGCGAGCGGGTCAACGAAATCGCCACGAAGTTCAACGCGACCCAGCAAGACTATGAGGTCAAACCGGTCTTCAAGGGGTCGTATCCGGAGACGCTGAACGCCGCCATCGCCGCCTACCGCGCCAAGCAGCCGCCGCACGTCGTGCAGGTCTTCGAGGTCGGCACGCAGACGATGCTCTCGTCGGGCGCCGTCTATCCGGTGTACCAGCTGCTCAAGGACAACGGCGTCAGCATGGACTGGAACGACCTCATCGGGCCGGTGAAGAGCTACTACTCGACCAACGGCAACCTCGCCTCGATGGCGTTCAATTCCTCGACGCCGATCCTCTATTACAACAAGGACCTGTTCAAGAAAGCCGGCCTCCCCGACAAGCCCCCCGCGACGTGGGACGAGGTCGAGTCGATGGCCAAGAAGCTCGTGGCCTCCGGCGCCAAGTGCGGCTACTCCACGGCGTGGCCGTCCTGGGTGCTGATGGAGAACATGCACGCGCTGCACGACCAGCCGTTCGCCGATCACAACAATGGCTTCGACGGGCTCGCGACCGCGCTGAAGATCAACGGTCCCTTCGGCGTGAAGATGATGGAGCTGCTGCAGCGCGGCGCAAAGGAAGGCTGGTTCACCTACAACGGCCGGCTGTCGAAGGCCGAGGCCAACATGGGCGGCGGTGAGTGCGGCATCTTCACGTCGTCATCGGCATACATCGCCGGCCTCAGTCGCCATTCGGAGGGCAAGTTCACCTGGGGCACTGGCTTCCTGCCGAAGATGGCGGGATATCCACAGGGCAACTCGATCATCGGCGGTGCGACCCTCTGGGTGATGAAGGGCGCCAAGCCCGAGGAGTACAAGGGCGTCGCGCAGTTCTTCAAGTACCTGGCCTCGACGGAGAACCAGGCGTGGTGGGCGGGCGTGACCGGCTATCTGCCGCTCACCAACGCCGCCGTGAAGGCGCTGGAGGCATCCGGTCACTACGCGAAGAACCCGCACCAGAAGACGTCGGTGAACCAGATGGCGGCCGGCAAGACGACGCCCAACAGCCAGGGCATTCGCCTGGGCAACTTCGTGTCGGTGCGTGACGCGATCGAAGAGCAGATGGAGAACATCTTCGGTGGCAAGAAGACGGCCAAGCAGGGACTCGACGACGCCGTCGCGAAGTCGAACGATATCCTCAAGGAGTTCGCGGCGCTGTACAAGTAAGCGCCGGCGCCACGCGGATGAAGCGGACCGTCTTTCGCAACCGCTGGCTGCCCTACGCGCTCGTGGCGCCACAGGTCGCGATCACGCTGGTGTTCTTCTTCTGGCCGGCCTTCGACTCCGTGCGGCTGTCGCTCTACCGCGCTTCGCCGTTCGGTGATCGGCTGATCTACGTCGGCCTGGCCAACTTCGAGCGCCTCGTCAGGGATCCCGCGTACCTGCGCTCGGCGCTGTCGAGCTTCGTCTTCTCGTTCTTCGTCACCATCGTGGGCCTCGCCCTGGCCTTGCTGCTCGCCTCGCTGGCGAACGCCAAGATCCGCGGGCTCGCCGTGTACCGCTCGCTGCTGCTGTGGCCGTACGGCATCGCGCCCGCGATCGCGGGCATCATCTGGCTGTTCATCTTCCATCCGTCCTACGGCGTGCTCCCGTACGTGCTCTCGTTCGTCACCGCCTATCAATTCAACTGGTTCCTCAAGGGCTGGGTGGCCATGACGCTGATCGTGGTCGCCGCCATCTGGAAGCAGTTCGGCTACAACCTCGCGTTCTACCTCGCGGGCTTGCAGGGGATCGAGACCTCGGTCCTGGAGGCGGCGAGCGTCGACGGCGCCGGCCCCATCCGGCGCTTCGTCGCGATCGTCTTCCCGCTGCTGTCGCCGGTGACATTCTTTCTCTTCACGCTCAACATGACCTTCTCGTTCTTCGAGACGTTCGGCCTCGTCCACTCGGTGACCCAGGGCGGGCCCGGCGACGCAACGTCGATCATGGTCTACCGGGCGTGGAAGGACGGCTTCGAGGGCCTGCAGCTCGGCTACTCGGCGGCCCAGTCGGTGATTCTCATGCTGGTCGTCATCACGCTGACGGCCATGCAGTTCCGCTTCGCCGAGAAGAAGGTGACGTACTGATGGCGCGGGCGCTGGATACCGTCGCCGGCGTCGCGGTGGCGGCGCCGCCCCGCCCGCGGCGAAGGGACTGGAGCGGCTTCGTCGCTCACGCGATCCTGGTGGCCGCGGTGGGCGCGCTCGCCTTCCCGCTCTACTATGCGTTCGTCATCAGCACGCAGTCGCTGGGCGAGGTGAGTAGCCTGCCCCCCAAGCTCTATCCGTCGACGTCGCTGCTCGACAACTACGCCGAGGCGTGGGCGCGCGTGAATCTCGGTCGCATGCTGGCCAACAGCGCGGTGATGGCCATCGCCATCGCCGGCGGCAAGATCGTCATCTCGCTGCTGTCGGCCTTCGCCATCGTCTACTTCAATTTCCGCGGCAAGCAGGTCGTCTTCTGGATGATCTTCGTCACGCTGATGCTGCCGGTACCGGTGCGAATCGTGTCGACCTACAACGTCATCAGCGTGCTGGGGTGGGTGGACACGTACTGGGGCCTCACGGTGCCGCTCATGGCCTCGGCGACCGGCACGTTTCTCTTCCGGCAATTCTTCCAGACCGTACCCGATTCCCTGGCCGAGGCCGCGCAGCTCGATGGCGCCGGACCGCTGCGGTTCCTCTGGTCGATCCTGCTGCCGCTCTCCAAGGCCAACGTGGCCGCGCTCTTCGTCATCCTCTTCGTCTACGGCTGGAACGAGTACCTGTGGCCGCTGCTCGTCACGAATACACCCCAGATGCGCACGGCAGTCATCGGGATCGAGGCGCTCGTGCCGCGCAGCGGCTCGCAGCTGCCCGAGTGGAACATCATCATGGCCGCGGCCATCATGGTGTTGGTCCCGCCCGTGGCCGTGATCGTCGCCATGCAGCGCTGGTTCGTGAAGGGCCTCATCGAGACGGAGAAGTGACGCGGCTGGCCGCCCATCGCGGCGGCGCGCGGCTCTGGCCGGAGAACAGTCTGCGCGCGTTCCGGGAGTCGCTCGCTCTCGGCGTCGACCTGCTGGAGCTTGACGTGCATCTGAGCGCCGACGGCGAGGTCGTCGTCATCCACGACGCCGCCCTGGAGCGGACGACCGACGGCCGCGGCGCCGTCGTCGGGCACTCGGCCGCGGACCTGCGGCGGCTGCGGCTTCGCGACGCCGATGGTGCGCTCACCGGCGAGCATCTTCCGATGCTGCGCGAGGTGCTGGCCGTCGTGGCGCCGTCGCACGCCGGACTGCTCGTCGAGGTCAAGGGACCGGTGGCCGGCGTGAACGTCATCTACGAGCGCGGTGACGGCGATGCCCGCATCACGGGGGGACCGGCGTATCCCGCTCTCGTGGAAAAGACGCTGGCGCTGCTCCGCGAGGCTGCCATGCTGGAGCGCGTGAACCTCATGGGCTTCAGTCCGGACGTGGTGACGGAGACGCGCGCGCTCGCGCCGCGGGTGCCGACCACCTTTCTCGTCGCCGCCGCTCACGTGCGCAGCGTCGACGCTCGACCAAAGGACGCGATCAGGTGGGGCACGCGGCTCGGCGCCACGGATCTTGGCATCCAGCACACGCTCGCGAGCCCCGAGGTGATGGCCACCGCGCGTGCCGCCGGCGTGCGCGTGGGCGTGTGGACGGTCAACGACGAGGAAGGCATACGACGGGCGATCGCGCTCGGCGTCGACGTCCTGACCACCGATCGGCCCGATCTCGCGTGCCGCGTGCTGGGCCGGTGAGCCGACGCCTCGCCCCCACACTCGCCGTGCTCGCGCTCGCGGTGTCGGCGATGGCCGCCGAACGACCGCTGCTGGCCGCGCACCGCGGGGGGGCGGCGCTGTGGCCGGAGAACAGTCTCACCGCATTCCGCGGGGCGCTCGCCCTCGGCGTGCATGCGCTCGAGTTCGACGTCCATCTCACCGCCGACGGCGAGCCGGTCGTGATTCACGACGCGACGCTCGATCGCACTACCACGGGTCACGGTCCCGTCAGGGCGCTCTCCCTGGCGCGGCTACAGGCGCTGCGGCTCCTCGATCGCAACGGCAGCCCCTCGACGGACACGGTGCCGACGCTGGCCCAGGTGCTCGATCTCGCCCGGCCGACGGCGGTGGCTGTCCTGCCGGAGATCAAGGTCGATCTGGCGCGCGCGCCGTACCCGGAGATCGAGCCGCGGGTCGTGGCGCTGCTGCGGACCCATGGACTCCTCGATCGCGCGGTGGTCCAGAGCTTCGACGACGCGACGCTGCGGCGGCTCCGCGCGCTCGCGCCGGCGCTCCGCACGATGCTCCTGATCAACCGCGTCCGCATGAACACGCATGCGACGGCACCCGGCGATCCGATCCGCTGGGCCCGCGACGTGGCCGCCACGGATATCGGCATCGACTTCCGCCTGGTGGACGCCCAGCTCGTCTCGGCTGCGCGAACGGGCGGTGTCAAGCTCGGGGTGTGGACGGTGAACACGGACGCCGATCTCCGGCGCATGGGCGCGCTCGGCGTCGATCTCGTCATGACCGACCGCCCGGATCGTGCGCGTCAGCTGCTGGTGCAGCCGTGAGCATCTGAGTTACGCTGCCGCAGCATGGCCGGCCGCTTCGTCCTGGCCCTGGATCAGGGCACCTCGGGGTCCACCGCGCTGGTCGTCGACCTCGACGGCAACGTGCGCGCGCGTGGCTATGCCGAGGTGCCGCAGCACTATCCGGAGCCGGGCTGGGTCGAGCACGACCCGAACGATCTGTGGACGACGACCGCCGAGGCCGCAGCAGTCGCGCTCGCACGGGCGGGCATCGGCGGCCGTGACGTCGCCGCGATCGGCATCACCAACCAGCGCGAGACGACGGTGGTCTGGGACCGCAAGAGTGGTGTCCCCATTCACCGCGCGATCGTGTGGCAGTGCCGGCGGACAGCGCCGGTATGTGACCGGCTTCGCAGCGAAGGCGCCGAGCCGACGGTGCGCGAGCGCACGGGTCTCGTCCTCGACGCGTACTTTTCCGGAACGAAGATCGCGTGGCTGCTCGACCACGTGCCCGGAGCGCGGGCGCGCGCCGGTCGCGGTCAGCTGGCTTTCGGTACCGTCGACTCCTGGCTGCTCTGGCAGCTGACGGGCGCTCGCGTCCACGCCACCGACGTGAGCAACGCATCGCGCACGCTGTGCCTGAACCTCGCCACCGTGGACTGGGACGATCGGATGTGCGCCCTCCTCGACGTTCCGCGCGAGGTGCTGCCGGCCGTCATAGACTCGTCGGGCGTCGCCGGCGAAACGATCGACCTGGGCTGGCTGCCAGCCGGGGTGCCAATCGCCGGTATCGCGGGCGACCAGCAGGCCGCCCTCTTCGGCCAGGCATGCTTTGCTCCGGGATCCGCCAAGAACACGTACGGCACCGGCTGCTTCGCCTTGCTCAACACCGGCGAGCGGCCGGTCGTGTCCAGGCACGGCCTGCTCACGACGCTGGCGTGGCGGATCGCCGGGCGCACGACCTACGCGCTCGAGGGCGCCGTGTTCATCGCCGGCGCGGCCGTGCAGTGGCTGCGCGATGGCCTCGGCATCATCAGCGCCGCCGCCGAGACGGAGTCGCTCGCGCGCTCGGTGGCCGACACGGGGGGCGTCTACTTCGTGCCGGCATTCGTCGGCCTCGGCGCGCCATACTGGGATCAGCACGCGCGCGGCGTCATCGTCGGCCTCACGCGCGGGACGACGCGCGCGCATCTCGCGCGCGCCGCGCTCGAGGCGATCGCCTATCAGAGCCGGGACGTGCTCGACGCGATGGCCGCCGACGCCAAGGCGGGCCTCGGTGCCCTCAAGGTCGACGGCGGCGCCGTTGCCAACGACTTTCTCTGTCAGTTCCAGGCCGACGTCCTCGCGGCCACCGTCGAGCGCCCGGCCGTCATCGAGACGACCGCGCTCGGTGCCGCCTATCTGGCCGGCCTCGGTACCGGCCTCTGGCGCTCGCTGGACGCCGTGGCCGCGCAGCGTGCAATCGAACGGCGCTTCACGCCGTCCATGGATCCCACGACGCGCGCCAACGGCTACGCCGGCTGGCGGCGCGCCGTCGAGCGCGCACGCGGCGCCGCCGCGTGATCGCACACCCGCAAGGAGGAGATCGATGAAGCGACTCGGATTCGCAGCCCTCGCCCTGCTGGGCGCAGCGCTGCTCACCGCCGGCGCCTCCGCGCAGGCGCCGATCGAGGGCGAGCTGACGCTGATCACCCCCGTGTCGAAGTTCATCCACGACGCCGCCCTCAAAGCGTTCGCCGACTACGCGAAGGAGAAGTGGGGCGCCACCGTGAAGGTGAACGCCATCCCGGCCGGCACGCCGGTCGCCTACGGGCGGATCGTGGAGTGGAAGGGCAAGCCCGAGGCGGACATCTTCTGGGGCGGCGAGTCGGCGCTCTTCGAGAAGCTCGCCGAGCAGAAGCTGCTGCAGAAGGTGGAGATCTCCAGGGAAGCGTGGGAGTCGATCCCGGCCACCATCGGGAAGCCCAAGCCGATTCCGCTCAAGGACAAGGACGGCTACTGGGTCGGCACCGCGCTCGAGCCATACGGCATCGTCTATCACCCGAAGAAGATCCAGCGCCTCGGCATCCCGGCGCCCAAGGACTGGGACGATCTGCTCCAACCCAAGCTCAAGGGCGAGGTCGCGCAGTGCGCGCCCACGCGCTCGTCGTCGTCGAACGCCACTTACGAGGTCATCTTGTCGATGTACGGCGAGGACAAGGGGTGGCAATGGCTGAAGAAGCTCTCCGACAACACCGGACACTTCACGGCGCGTAGCCGCGACGTGCCGACCGTGGTGGCCAAGGGCGAGTACTCCGCGGGGTTCGCGGTGCCCTCGTACATGGCGTTCGAGGAGAAGCTGGCCGGCTTCGACATCAAGTACGTGGCGCCGAAGAACGCGTTCGTCACCCCCGAGCCGATGGCCATCCTTGCCGGCGCCCGTAATCCGAAGGCCGCGCGCGCGTTCGTCGAATTCCTGCTGACCGAGCGCGGTCAGCGCGTGTTCATGGAGCGGGGTCTGTTCCCGATCACGCCGAAGTACAAGGTGCAGGGTCCGCCGGGCTCGACGGCCGAGATGGCGGTCGAGTTCACCGGGGGCGTGCGGTCGTATTTCGACGGCGAGGTCTCGAACGTCTACGATGAGGCGGTCGCCGCCAAGCGGTCGGAGGCGCTGAAGACGAAGTTCCGCTCGGACATCGAGGCGGTCTGGAAGAAGCCCTGAAGATCGCGCTCAGAGAGGTCACGAAGCGGTTCGCCGCCACGCTCGCCGTCGATCGCGTGTCGCTGGACATCGGCGACGGCGAGCTGTTCACGCTGCTCGGTCCGTCCGGGTGTGGCAAGACGACGCTGCTGCGATTGATCGCGGGCTTCCACGCGCCGGACGGCGGCGAGATCCATTTCGGTCCCCGCCGGGTCGACGGTCTCCCACCGTACGAGCGAAACATCGGCATGGTCTTTCAAAATTACGCGCTCTGGCCCCACATGACGGTGCGCGGGAACGTGACGTATGGACTGCGGCTGCGGAAGCTGGCGGCGGCGGAGATCGGCCAACGGCTCACGGCCGGACTGGCGAAGGTCAACCTCACGGGACTGGAGGACCGCTATCCGGGCCAGCTCTCGGGCGGCCAGCAGCAGCGCGTGGCGCTGGCGCGCGCGCTCGTCCTCAATCCCGACATCCTGCTGCTGGACGAGCCGCTGTCCAACCTCGACGCCAAGATTCGCCTCCAGGTGCGCAGCGAGATTCGCACGCTGCAGCAAGACCTCGGCATCACGACGGTCTACGTCACCCACGACCAGGAGGAGGCGCTGTCGCTGTCGGATCGCGTCGCCGTGATGCGCGACGGGCGCGTGCAGCAGGTGGCCACGCCGCGCACGCTGTACGAACGTCCGGCCAACCGCTTCGTGGCCGACTTCGTCGGCACCAACAATTTCATCCCGGGGGTCTGCAAGGAGTACGCAGGCGACGATGCCGTGGTCGAGACGGCGCTCGGCTCGCTGCGGGCGCGACGCGCGCCCGACGTGCCGGCCGGCGAGCGGTGCGTGCTGGCCATCCGGCCGGAGAACGTCGCGCTCGACGCCGCGGCCGCCGACGGCATCGCGGGCCGCGTCCGGGTCTCGGCGTACCTCGGCAGCACGTTGCGCTACGAGGTCGAGACCGTGTCCGGCCTGGTGCTCAAGGTCGACGTGCGCGATCCCTCGCGGCACGAGGCGCTGCCGCCCGGCCGTGCCGTACGCCTTGGCGTCCCGCCGGCGGCCGCGCTGATGCTGCGCGATGACTGACGCGCGCGCGGTGGCGGTGGCGCCGCGTCGCATCGCCGGCGTCCTGCCGGCGCTCGGCGTCGCGCTGATCTGGCTTTTCCTCGCCGTCTTCCTCGTCTATCCGCTCGTGCGCATCTTCTACGATGCGTTCAGCGACGAGACCGGGCGCCTGACGCTGGTGAACTTCGTGGAGTTCGCGCGCGACCATTTCTATCGCCGCTCGCTCGTGAACTCCTTGCTGCTCGGGCTCGGCACGGTGGCCGCCACGTCGGTGCTCGGATTCGCCATCGCGCTCTTGCTCGTGCGCTACGACTTCCCGGGCCGCCATCTCTTCGGGTACCTGACGCTGATCCCGATCATCTCGCCGCCGCTCGTCGGCGTGCTGGGCTTCACGTTCATCCTGGGCCGCGCGGGAACGGTGAACGTGCTGCTCGAGGACTGGCTCGGCCTGGCGCGGCCGATCAACTTCGTCTACGGCGTCCATGGGGTGCTCCTCGTGGAAACGCTGCACCTGTTCCCGATGATCACGCTGAACGTCGTCGACGCTCTCGGCAAGATCGATCCGGCGCTGGAGGAGGCCGCCGAGAGCGTCGGCGCTCGCGGCTGGCGCAAGCTGCGCACCATCACGCTGCCGTTGACGACGCCGGGCTACCTGGCCGGCGCCCTGCTCGTCTTCATCTGGACGTTCTCGGATTTCGCGACCCCGCTCGTGCTGGGGGTGCACGACCTGCTGGCGTCGCAGGCATACCTGAACATCGTGCAGTTCGTGGACCGGCGGCTGTTCCGCATGGGCATCGTCATCTCGGCGCTCATGGTGGTCCTGGCCGTCGTGTTCCTCGTCGCGGCACGGCGCTACGTCGCCATCAAGGATTACTCGTCGCTGTCGTACTCACGCGTCCCGCGCCGCCGCCTGGCGTGGCCCGGACAGGTCGGCGCAGTGGCGTTCCTCGCGTCGGTGATGGCGCTGTCCTTCGTCCCCTACGTCGGCGTCGGCCTCGCCTCCGTCGGCAAGGGCTGGTCGCTCACGCCGTTTCCCGTCCAGTACACGGGCGCCTACTTCGAGCGCGTGATCGTCGAGACGCCGAAATACATCGTCAACAGCCTCCTGTACTCCACACTGGCGGTGGTCGTGTGCATCGCCGTCGGCGTCCCGATGGCCTGGATCCTCGCGCGCACGCGATTGCCGGGGCGCGAGACGCTCGACGCGCTGAACACCCTGATTCTCGCCATCCCCGGGACGGCGATCGGCATCGCGTACGTGCGGGCGTTTCACTTCGACGTTCCGTGGCTCGACGTGCGGCTCACGAGCCTCTGGCTGATCCTGCCGATCGTGCTCGCCATTCGGCGACTGCCGTACACGGTGCGTGGCTCGTTCGCGTCGCTGCTGCTCGTGCCCCGTTCGCTCGAAGAGGTCGCGGCCAGCGTCGGCGCGCGTGGCCTGCGCTCGTTCGGCGACGTGACGCTGCCGCTGATCTGGCGCGGGGTCCTCGTCGGCGCGCTCTTCTCCTTCATGACGTCGCTGCAGGAAGCGTCCGCGGTGCTGTTCCTCTCCCTTGGCGGCTGGGAGACGATTCCGGTCGGCATCTTCACGTTCTACATCGCCGGCAGCGCCAACGAAGCGGCGGCCCTCGGGGTCATCCTGATCGTCGTCGCGGCCGTCAGCGTGATCGTCATCAACCGCGTGGCGGGGACGCGGATGGGCGGCATGTTCGGCTGACGTTTGGCGCGCGAAATCAACGGCTTGAGCCCGCTTGTGCCACCGTAGTCGCTGTGCTAGTGTTCTGCTTCACATGGCGCCGCCCGGGGAGAAGGACGCCTGGAAAGCGCTCGCCGAGCTGTCCACGATCGGAATGACGATGGTGCTCTCGACCGTCATCGGTCTGGCCGGCGGATACTTCGCGGACCGGTGGCTCGGCACGAAGCCGTGGCTGACGCTGATCGGCCTCGGCTTCGGCATCGTCGCGGGGTTCGTCAATTTCTTTCGATCGGTGAAGACGGCGGAGCGGGACCTCGATGACTCCACGTGAGCTGATGTGGCGGGTGACGCGCGACGTCTGCGTGCTCGGTGCCGCCCTCATGCTGGCCGCCGCCTGGCTCGGCGGCACGGCGGGCGTGCTCGGTGCGGCGGCCGGCGTCGGGCTGGCTCTGGGGAACTTCCGGTGGCTCGTATCGCGCGTCCCCACGTCGAGCGCCGCCGACGCGGCGACCGCCCTGTGGTCCATGACGGCCGGACTCCGCTTCATCGCGTTCGGCGCCGCGTGCGCCGCGCTCCTCGCCACCGGCTGGGCGCATCCGGTCGCCCTCGTGGCCGGCCTCACTGCGCTGCCCTGCGCCCTCGTCGGCCACGGTTTGCGCGCAGCGCGTCAGGAGAGCTGACGTGGAGGTGATCGAGCACCCGCCGATCTTCCGGCTGCCCGGCATCCCCGACCACGTGACCTACACGTGGGTGGTGATGATCGTGCTCACCGTGATCGCCTTCGTGGCCTCGCGCAACGTGCAGCTCGTGCCGCGTGGCATGCAGAACGTCATGGAAGTCGTCCTCGAGCAGTTTCAGCAGCTCATCGACGACGTGATGGGCCCAGAAGGTCGCGCGTACCTGCCCTTGATTGCGACCCTCGGGCTGTTCATCGTCGCCGCCAACCTCGAGTCGCTGATTCCGGGGTTCGCCGGGCCGACCGCGAACCTCAACACGACGGCGGCGTGCGCGGTGATCGTGTTCTTCGCCTATCACTACATCGGCATCCGCAAGCACGGGCCGGTCACGTACTTGAAGCACTTCATGGGACCGGTGCCGCTCGCGCTCAAGCCGCTGATGTTCGTGATCGAGATCATCAGCCACCTGGCGCGGCCGCTGTCGCTGACGCTGCGGCTGTTCGGCAACATGGTGGGCGGCCACATTTTGCTCGCGATCATCTTCTTCCTGATGGGACTCCAGGGACTGATCGGCTGGGCGCTGTCGGGGAGCGCGGCGGGAGCGGTGGTGGGCGGCGCGGGCGGCCTCATCATGATCGCCTTCACCGTCGGGTTCCTGTACCCGCTGAAGATTCTGGTGTCGGTTCTGCAGGCGTTCATCTTCGTGATGCTCACGATGCTGTACATCTCGGGCGCGATCGAGGAAGCCGAGCACGGACACGGCGCGGAACACGGACACGGATCCGCACATCACTAGCAGATCACACGGAAAGAGGAGGATGGTCGTGCGACGTTCACTGATGGTCGCGGCAATGGCGGTTCTGGCGGCTCCCAGCCTGGCTCTCGCGCAGACGGCGGCCGCGGCGGGGGATGCGCGCGCGTGGGTGGGACCATACGCGGTCCTGGTGGCGGGCTTTGCGATGGCGTTCGCGGCGGGACTCTGCGGTCTCGGTCAGGGCCGGGCAGTAGCGGCAGCGGTGGACGCGATGGCTCGGCAGCCCGGCGCTGCCGCGCGTATCCAGACCGCGATGATCATCGGTCTCGCGCTCATCGAGTCGCTCGCCATCTATGTTCTGGTCGTGGCGATGATCCTGCTCTTCGTGCAGCCGATCAAATAGGAGGCGGACGTCAGGCCCGGCGCGACGGCACGCCCGCGCGCCGGGCCGGTATCATGGCCGCGCGCAGCAGTTATCGTCCTCCGAAGATCCCGGAGATGACCATCCGTCGTCTCTCCGTGTACACGCGATGCCTGCTTCAGCTCGAAGAAGACAACGTCAAGACGATCTCCTCGCAGGAGCTCGCCGAGCGCTTCAACTTGAACTCCGCGCAGGTCCGCAAGGACCTCGCCTACTTCGGCGAGTTCGGCGTGCGCGGCATCGGCTACTACGTCACCGGATTGAAGACGGAGCTCCAGCGCATCCTCGGGCTCGACCGCGCGTGGCCGGTTGTGCTCATCGGTTTCGGGAACCTCGGCTCGGCACTCTTTCACTACAAGGGCTTCGGCGCCCAGGGCTTCAAGATCACGGCCATCGTGGACGACGATCCGGGCAAGGTCGGCCGCGAGGTCGACGGCGTGCCGATCATCCGGAGCCGAGAGCTGGGTCGTGAGGCGCGCACGCGCGGCGCCCAGATCGCCATCGTGGCCGTGCCCGCGGAGTCGGCGCAGACGGTCGCCGACCAGCTGGTGGCCGCCGGCATCAAGGCGATCCTGAACTTCGCCCCCGCGCGCATCAAGGTTCCGCGTGACGTCCGTCTCAAGAACGTCGACCTCTCGATCGAGCTCGAGACGCTGTCGTTCTATCTCGCGAAAGGATCTCGTTAGCGCCGTCGACGCCTCGTTCGATGCTACTGTGTGCGTGTCCCGCGATGTTGAAGGATTGGCAGGCGTTTCAGGAGCTGGCGACGCGGTTCGCCGCGGGAGAGGTCTGTCTGCGCGTCGCGGGGCTCGGCGGATCCGCCCGCGCCCTCGTTGTCGCCGAGCTGCTGCACGCACAGTCGCGACCGATCCTCGTCGTGGTGGCCACGCTGGCCGATGCCCACCGATTCGCCCAGGATCTGAGATTCTTCGGCGCGGCGGCTCACGAGTTTCCGGAGCGCGAGCCGCAGCTGTGGAAGGGTGGGCACCACCGGGAGGCCGAGGCCGAGCGCGCGCTGATCGTGCGGCGGCTCACGGCCGGCGAGCCGGTGGCGGTGGTGGTCACGCCGGCCGCGCTCGACACGGCGCTGCCGGCGCCAACCGACTTCCGGGACGGCACCCTGCGCGTGGGCGTTGGCGACAGCCTCGATCGCGAGCTGCTGCTCGAGGCGCTCGAGAAGGCCGGCTACGAGCGCGTCGATACCGTAGTCGAGGTCGGGCAGTGGAGCGCGCGCGGCGGGATCGTGGACGTGTTCTCGCCGATCCATCCGAGCCCTGCGCGCATCGAGCTGTTCGGCGACGACGTCGAGTCGATCCGCCTGTTCGATCCCACGACGCAGCGCTCGACGGCGGCATTGGACGAGCTCGTGGTGCTCCCGCTCGCCCCCGTTGCCGATACCGCGGACAACGCGACGCGGCTGCTGCAGTATTTGCCGCCGGCCGCGCCGGTCGTCATCGATGCGCCGAAGCTCCTCGAAGAGACGTCGCCGGAGGCCCCCGGCCGCCGGCCGCTCGCGGAGATGATCGCCGACCGGCCACGCCTGGAGCTCGAGCTGCTGACCGGCGACGCCGCCGACGTGACGCTCGAGACGCTGTCCGTCGATCCGTTCTCGGGAAAGTTCGACCGTCTCCTGGACGAGGTTCGACGCTGGCGCGCGGAAGGCTTCAGCGTTCGGCTCGCGGCCGCCGATCCGAATCAGGCCGAGCATCTGAAGCAGATCCTTCATGACCACGGCATCGACGTGCCCATCGTCGAGAGCCTGGAGGCGGCCGAGAACCTCGGGATCGTCGTCGGCGACGTCTCGGGCGGGTTCGTCGTGCCCGCCGTCGGACTCGTGCTGCTGGCCGAGAGCGAGATCTTCGGCGCGCGCCGGCGGACGCTGCGCCGACCGAAGTATCAGCGGGGCGCCGCCCTCACCGCCTTTACCGATCTCGCCGTGGGCGATCTCGTCGTCCACGAGGATCACGGCATCGGCCGCTACCTCGGACTCCGCGCGATGCGTGTCGGCGACAAGGACGCCGATTTCCTGATCCTCGAATACGCGGAGTCGAACCAGCTCTACGTGCCGGTCGACCGGCTCGATCTCGTGTCGAAGTACCTCGGGGCCGATGCGGGCGCCGCGCGGCTCGATCGGCTCGGCGGCGCCTCCTGGCAGCGTGTCAAGGAATCGGTGCGGGCCGCGCTGCGCGAGATGGCCGAGGAGCTCTTGAAGCTCTACGCGCGGCGGGCCGTGGCCGAGGGGCACGGGTTCTCGCCCGACACGCCGTGGCAGCGCGAGTTCGAAGCGGCCTTCCGCTTCGAGGAGACGCCTGACCAGCTGCGCGCCATCGAGGACGTGAAGGCCGACATGCAGAACCGGAGTCCGATGGATCGCCTCGTGGCCGGCGACGTCGGCTACGGCAAGAC
>DASTCJ010000048.1:0-15678 GCA_035605575.1 Candidatus Methylomirabilota bacterium | reverse complement strand
GGCGGGGGCGGTCAGCTCGCCGATCGCGGTCGGCTCGTGTGGGACGCAGGCGAAGCCAGCGTGGTGGGGTTCGAGACGGCGGCCGATCGCGTGTGGCACCTGCTCGACGCGCCGGTCGAGCCGCGCGGCGGCGTCCAGGTGACGCTCGACGCCGACTTCCGCGCCGCCCAGACCGAGCTCCACACGGGCGCGCACATCCTGAACGCGCTCGTCTACCGACACTTCAACGGCGCGCTGATCACGGGGGCGCAGCTCGGCGACGATCTGACCGCGCGCGTGGATTTCGACCTCCCCGCCGTAGAAAACGATCGCGTGCGCGCGCTCGAGGCCGAGATCAACGACGTGATCCGGCAAGATCTGCCCGTGCGCGACGCCTGGCTGCCGCTCGACCGCGCGGCCGCCGAGCCCGGCCTGCTGCGCTCCCGCTCCGTGGCGCCACCGCCGTCGCCGGACGGCATGGTGCGGGTCGTGGAGATCGTCGGCCTCGACCGTCAGGCGTGCGGCGGCACCCACCTCGCCTCGACGGCGCGCTCCCGCCCGCTGCGCATCCTCAAGATCGACAACAAAGGCCGTCACAACCGGCGCGTCAAGTTCGGTCTCGTCGACCCGCGCGCCTAGAGGAGGCCCACATGGCGACGACACTGTTCATCGTGAAGGCCAGCATTCCTGCCGACAAAGAAGCGGCGTTCAATCGCTGGTACAACGAGGAGCACGTTCCCCAGGTGCTGCAGTTCCCCGGGCTGGTCAGCGCCCGGCGCTACAAGGCGCTCGAGGGCGAGGACAAGTACCAGTACATGGCCATGTACGAGCTGAAGGACGAGGCGACGTATCATCGGCTGATGGGCTCCGAGCACATGAAGCTTCTGCGCAAGGAATACGACGCGCACTTCCCGATGAGCGAACGCACGCGCCTGGCTTACACCCAGGTCTTCCCGTGACCTGCTGAATCGCCACCTCCCGCCCGCGCGTCCCAAGCAGCGGGAGGTCGGCATATGGTCCTGACGGAAACGACGTTCGACGAGGCGGTGGCAACGACCGAGGGATTGCTGCTCGTCGACTTCTGGGCGCCGTGGTGCGGCCCTTGCCGGGCGATCGCGCCGGTGCTCGATTCGCTCGTGGCGGAGTCGGGCGGCCGCGTGAAGCTCGCCAAGGTCAATGTGGATGAGGAGCCCGCGCTCGCCGCGCGCTACGAGATCCGCTCGATTCCCACGATCTTATTCGTCAAGGAGGGGCGCATCGTCGACCGCATCGTGGGCGGTCTGCCTCGGGTCGCGCTCGACACGAGGATTCAGTCGGCTCTGAACGCCTAGCCGGCGCTCAGATGCCGAGCGCGTTCGTGGTCTCGTCGATGCGGGCCTTGTGATTCTTCACCCACTCGTCGAGCGACGTCTTGGCATCCTTGGCGGCGCGCGCCTCGGCGTCGGAGAGGATCTTGGCGGCCTGCGTGACGGGCAGGACCACGATGCCTTCTTCGTCGGCGATGACGATGTCACCGGGAGACACGGTGACCCCACCACACACGACCGGGACGCCGATGAGCCCGGCGATCTTGCGGACGGCGGGGATGGGAATCAGGCCGCGGCCGAAGACCGGAAACCGGTTGCTGCGCGTTTCGGCGATGTCTCGGATGCAGCCGTCGACGACGAAGCCGGCAATGCCGCGCTGCTGCGCATACGCGCAGACGTTGCCACCGGCCATGGCCCAGTTGGAGTCGCCGGCGGCGCAGACGATGACGGAGCCGGCCGGCGCGCGATGGATGGCGACGTGCAGCATGAGATTGTCGCCGGCCGGACAGGCCACCGGGTACGCCGGCCCCGCGACCCGCGGCATCGGGCTCCAGAGCGGACGGATGCCGGGATCCATGACGCGATCGCGCGTGACGACATCGGCATAGTTGCACGGGCTGATCTTGGCGAAGGCCTGGGTGTCCATGGTCGTCACTCCGACATTTTGAGGAGAAGGCCGGTGCGGCGCGCGCGCTGGATCGCCGCCCAGAACGCGGCATGCGCCGCCATCGCATAGAAGGCGGAGAGCACGAGGCCGGTGGTGATCGGCGCCGCGAACTCCGTGGCGAACCCGAAATGTGAGCGATAGGCGTCGAGGAAGTACGTGAGCGGAATCGCCTTCGCGATCGCCGCCGCCGAATCCGGCAGCACCGACACCGGATAGTAGATGCCGGCCAGCATGAGCACGAGGTTCACGCTCGCCCAGGCGAACGCCTCCGCGCGGTTGCCGAACAGCGTGATGAGCGCGCACACGAACACGCCCACGATCCAGGCGTTCACGAAGCAGCCCAGGAGAAAGATTGCCACGGCGGCGAGGCCGGGCTCCAGCACCCGGAAGCCGAAGGCCCAGCCGCCGAGCGCGGCCACCAGGATGAAGACGAGCAGCCCACGCACGATGCCGACGAGCCAGGACCCCAGCGTCAGGTGGCGGATGCCGATCGGCGCGAGGAACTGATGCTTGATCGACTTCGACCACACGTCCATCAGCACCGCGTAGGCGACTTCCAGCTGGCACACGTTCACGACGGAGAGCGCGATGGTGCCGATCAGCACGAACGAGCCCTGGGCCGGCGTGAGGGCGAGGAATCGCGTCATGAACCCGATGGACACCACGCCGACGATGGGCCAGAACAGCAGCTCGAAGAAGAAGAACACGTTGCGCGAGGCCATGATGGCGTTGCGGACCACCACCGCCCACACCGCCAGCGCCTCACCGCGCCAGCTCAACGAACACCTCCTCGAGCTCGGGCTCGCGCACCTGGACGTTGCGGATCACCACACCGTCGCCGACGAGCTGGCGCAGCAGGACGGGCAGCCGCTTCTCGACGTCGTCGACCACGCACTCGAGCCATCCGTCGGCGTCGGCGGTCACGCGCAGCACGCCGTCGGCGTCGGCCAGCCACGGCACCGCCGGCGGATCGAGCCGGAGCGCGATGACGCTGCCGAGCTTGATCTGCCGCTTGAGCGCATCGGGCGTGCCGTGGGCGAGGATGCGCCCTGCCTTGATGAAGGCCACGTCGTCGCAGAGCTCCTCGGCCTCGCGCATGTAATGCGTGGTGAGGACGATGGTCATTCCCCGCTCGCGCAGCGCGGCCACGTGCGCGCGCACGCGGACGGACACGTCGGGATCGAGGCCGAGCGTGGGCTCGTCGAGGAAGAGCAGCTCGGGATCGTTCACCAGCGACTTGGCGAGCGCCACGCGCTGCTTGAGCCCGGTCGAGAGCTCGTTGTACGGCAGCCGGCGGTACGGCTCGAGCTCGTATTCGCTGATGAGGCTATCGACGCGGTGCGCGAGGGCGCGTCCCGACAGACCGTAGAGCCGGCCGTAGAAGGCGACGATCTCGGCGACGCGCAGGCTCCACAGGAACGACGGACGTCCGCTCGCCATGTTGAGACGACGCCGCAGAGCGGCCGCCTCGCGCACGACGTCGAGGCCGAGGACCCGCACGCTGCCGCGGTCGGGCGTCAGCAGCGTGGAGAGGATCGAGAGCAGCGTCGTCTTCCCGGCACCGTTGGGCCCCAGCAGGCCGAAGATGATGCCCCGCGGCACCACCAGCGACACGCCGCGCAGCGCGGGCGTCCGCCGCGTACCGGTGAAGCCCGACCGGAAGCTCTTCTCGACGTCGCGCGCGTCGATCGCGAGGCTCGGCGCGAGCGACGACATGGCTCGATGGTACCATGCGGCGCATGACCGCCGACCGGCCGTGAGCGACCACGATCCGATCGTGACGGCGAACGCGCGCTTCTATCGCGCGTTCGAGACGCTCGACATCCAGGAGATGGATCGCGTGTGGTCGCACGGCGAGCACGTGAAGTGCATCCATCCGGGCTGGCCGCTGCTCATCGGCTGGTCGGCGGTGCGCGCGTCGTGGGAGACCATCTTCGCCAACACCGTGGAGATGAGGTTCACCCTCTCGAACGTCGACGTGGTCGCCGTCGGCGAGCTCGCCTGGGTCACCTGCACCGAGAACATTCTCTCCGAGGTGCGCGGGCGCGTGACGGTGACGTCGGTGCTCGCGACGAACCTCTTCGAGAGTGCCGCCGATCGCTGGCTGCTCGTCCACCACCACGCCTCCCACGTCCTCGCCCGCGCCGCGTGAGACAGAGCGAGCGCCACGGCTTCGCCGGGGCGCTCCGAACGTTGGGGGGGGTGGGGGCCATGTCGGGCCCCCACGTCAAGTCAATCGCGTGTAACGGGCGCGAAGGCTGTCGAACCGCCGCGAGCGACGGACACCCCAGCGGTTCATCAGGTACCAGAAGAGCACGGCGAGGATGCGCAGCCCGTAGACCGACGAGGCCACGAAGCTCGCCGAGGACGCCTCCGGGAAGTAGCGCGTGGGCACCGCGATCTCCTCGATGCGGAAGCCCGCCGCCACGACCTGCGCGATGATCTCCTGGTCGAACACGAACCCGTCGTTGTTCGCGCGAAAGTTCACGGCCTCGAGAACCTCGCGGCGGAACGCGCGGTAGCCCGTGTGGTACTCGGAGAGCTCGAGCCCGAAGGCGAGATTCTCCACGCGCGTCAGGAAGCGGTTGGCCACGAACTTCCACCACGGCATTCCCTGGGCGAGCGCGGAGCCGCTCTTCAGGCGCGAGCCAAGCACGACGTCGGCGTCGCCGCGCGTGATCGGCTCGACGATCTTGGGCACCAGCGTGGGATCGTACTGATAGTCCGGGTGCACCATCACCACCACGTCGGCGCCCGCGCGCAGCGCCTCCGTGTAGCACGTCTTCTGGTTGGCGCCGTAGCCGTAGTTCCGGTTGTGCACGAAGATTTCCAGACCGAGCTGGCGGGCGACGTCGAGCGTCGCGTCGGTGGAGCCGTCGTCGACAAGGATGACGAGATTGACGCTGTCCTTCGGGAGCTCCTCGTACGTCATGCGCAGCGTCCGGCCGGCGTTGTAGGCAGGCATGACGACGACGACTTTCGGGGCCAGGGTCATGGGCG
Organism: Candidatus Methylomirabilota bacterium; assembly: GCA_035605575.1. GTDB lineage: Bacteria > Methylomirabilota > Methylomirabilia > Rokubacteriales > CSP1-6 > AR12. The sequence goes on along the minus strand of DASTCJ010000048.1, from coordinate 10,725 downwards.
CCGTCTCGCGCGCACGATCAGTTGATAACCGAGCATGCGCGGCAGCGCCCGCGCGGCCGCCGCGCTCCCCGCATGAACGGCGGCCAGGGCGCGGCCATGGCAGCGCGCCGGCAGCACCTGATAGAGCGGCACCGGCGTCGACGTCCGCTGCACGACGGCCAGCGCGGCGTCGGCGAGCAGGGCGTCGAGCGTGCGCCGCGTGAAGAATCGCAGATGCGTGCGGTCGAGGATGCCGCGGTCGGCGTAGTCGAAACGGCCGGCCAGCAGCGACAGCCGCACCCACAGATGCGCCACGTTGGGCACGGACACGATCACCTCGCCGCCGGGCGCCAGGCAGGCGACGAGCGTGCGCAGGACAGCGACGGGCTCGGCCAGATGCTCGAGCACATCACCGCACACGATCGCATCGAAGAGCCCCTCGAGCGCCGGCACACCGCGATTGAGATCCGCCACGAGCATTCGCTCGCAGTGCGCCGCCCCGGCAGCGGCCGTCTCGGCATCGGCTTCGATGCCGGTCACCTTCCAGCCGCGCGCGGTGAGATGCCGGGCGAGCAGCCCGTCGGCGGCCCCGACGTCGAGCAGGCGGCGCCCCTGGCCCTCGGCGAGCCAGTCGAGGATGACCGAGTGGCTGCTGTACGGATCCGCCTTGAGCGTATACCGCGCAGTGAAGCTCTCCACGGGCTCATCATGCGACGGGCCCATCTCAATCAGCAACATTCGCGTATAGCGACCGCCCGCCCGCGCGCACCACGAGGTGCACGCTGGCCGGCGGCAGCGCGCGGATCACACTGCGCGCGGGAACCACGCCGCTGATCAGAAAGCGGCGGCCGGGCTTCGCCCACTCCTGCTGCAGCCGCGCGGCCGTCCAGAAGCGGTCGCGGCTCTCGGGGAACGTCGAGCCGAAGGCCAGATTGGACCGCGCGCCGTTCACGACGTAGACGGGCCGGTCGATGAAGAGCAGCACCGATGCGCTGTTCTCGAGCGCCCCCTCGTGAATTACTTCGTCGGTGGGGCGGAGGCGCATGACGAGCGCCTCGGCGATGGGGCGCGTCGAGCGGGCCTGCGAGAACTGCGCCATGCCGTCGCCCGCGAGCGGCAGGAAGGCGAGCGTGGCGGCGAGGCTCGTCCAGACGGCCAGCGCAGGCCGGCGTTTCCACGCCGCCCACGTCAGGACAATGGCGGCCGCCCCGAACACGATCGCGCTCGAGCGGAGCACGGGCAGATACGCGGCCAGCGGCGCGCCGGCGACGACCTGCCCGCGTGCGGCGAGGTTGCGCGTCGCGACGTCGACGTTGCCGAGCGCCGCCGGCGGCAGTGGCAGCCGGTCCCGCGCCGCCAGCGTCATGGCCAGCGCGGCCAGCGCGAACACGATCACCAGCGGCACGATCAGCGCACGCGGGCGCACGGAGCCGGGCGTCGCGTCGATCGACTCGTCCCACACGCGGGCGACCAGCAGCGCGAGCGCCGGAAACGCGGGCAGCGCGTAGTGCGGCAGCTTGAACGGCGACAGCGCGAAGAAGCCGATCACCACGAGCGGCCAGAGCGCGAACAGCACCCATAGCCGCGCGCCGACGTCTTCCCACGGCCGCCGGAAGGCGCGCGCCACGGCGGCCGGCGCGGCCAGCGTCCACGGGAGAAAGGCCAGGAACGTCACGCCGAGGAACGGCAGCGTGCCGAGCGGCACGTCCTCGTCGGGGAAGACGCGCTGGCGCGCCGCGTTCAGGACGTGATTGTCCACGATCGTGTACCAGATGAAGCCGCGGTTGCTCCACTCCACCGCCGCATACCATGGCGCCGCGATCGCCAGGATGACCAGCACGCCCCACCACGGCACCCACGGCGCCACCGGCCGCTCGCGCGTCAGCACGAAGAAGAGCGCGACGATCACGAGCGGCCCCACGGCACCCAGGATGTCCTTCGTCATCGTGGCCGCGCCGAGGCTGGCGTAGAAGAGGACGAGGCCACGCCGCCCGCCGCCGCGATACGCGATGGCGAAGCCGGCGTATGCGAGCACGAGACAGAGGATGAAGAGCATGTCGGGCTTGACGAGCCGGCCGTAGACGTACATGCCGAGATTGGCGACGACCATGAGGCCCGCAAGCATGCCGACGCGCGCGCCGCCGAGGAAGACGCCCAGACGCGCGGTGACGGCCGCGATGCCGACCGCGGCCAGCGCCGACCACACCCGGGCCGCGGTCTCCGTGGCCCCGGCCACCGAGAATGCCAGCGCGATCAGCCAGTAGAACACCGGTGGCTTGTCGAAGTACGGGATGCCGTCGACGTGCAGCCGCAGCCACTGGCCGCGGGCCAGGATGGAGTACGCGACCTCGGCGTGAAAGCCCTCGGGCGGGTCGAAGAACGGCGCCTGGCCGAGTCTCAGCAGATAGAGGCCGGCCGCCACGACGGCGACGCCGAGCGGGATGCCGCGCACCGGCCGTCAGGTCACCTTGACCACGGCGTCGGACGGCAGGCGCGCCAGAAGTTCGCCGAGCGCCTGCTCGAGGTAGCCGCGGTCGCGCGATTCCAGGGTCACCTTGACCTGGTATTCGGGGTTGGAGAACTCCGGGTACGACCCGAGCTGTAGCAGCGGAAACGACTCGAGCAGCCGGTTCAAGTACTCCGCGAGCGAACCCTCCCCGATGCGGACGAACACGTTCTTGAGATGGATGGGCTGGTCGCGGAAGCGCTCGCGCAGCGCCTCGAATTTTTGCCGGAAGATTTCCGGCACGCCGGGCAGCACGTAGACGTTGCGCATCAGGATCGTCGGGAAGCGCAGCGTGCCGCCGGTGAGGAGCTCGGCGCCGCCGGGAATCTCGGCCATGCGCAGTGCCGCCTCCGTCACCTTCCCGCGGTAGTAGCGCTCGAGCAGCGCCACCAGCTCCGGATGGCGGACCACCGGCACCGCCATCGCGCGGGCCACGCCCTCGATGGTGACGTCGTCGTGCGTCGGCCCGACGCCGCCGGACGTGAAGACGAGATCGAACGCCTTGGTGAACGTGGCCACCTCGTCGGCGATGAGACCGACCTCGTCGGGGATGACCGCGATGCGTCTGACGTCGACGCCGAGCGCGCGAAGCTCGCGGCAAAGGTAGGCGGCGTTCTCGTCTCTGATTTTTCCGGAGAGGATCTCGTTGCCGATCAGGATGATGCCTGCCGTCTTCGGCATGACGAGTCGGAATTTTACGACGCCCTCCGACCGGATGCTAGACTGTGCCCGTGACGACGGTCACCGCTTCGGTTCACCGTTCCGGCTGGGCACTGATTCTCGGCGCATCCTCCGGCTTCGGCGAGGCGGTGAGTCTCGCCCTCGCCCGCAGTGGCATGCACATCTTCGGCGTCCACCTCGACCGCAAGGCGACGCTGCCGAACGTGGAGCGCATCGCCGGCGAGATCCGCGCCCAGGGTCGCGAGGCTCACTTCTTCAACGTGAACGCCGCCGATGCCGAGAAGCGCGCGGAGGTGGCGGCGGAGATGCAGAAGGTGCTGGAGGCGCGCGGCGAATCAGGCCAGGTGCGCGTCATGCTGCACTCGCTCGCCTTCGGCACGCTGAAGCTGTTCATCGCCGATCCCATGAAGGAAGCGGTGACGCCGGCGCAGATGGACATGACGCTCGATGTGATGGCGCACAGCCTCGTCTACTGGACGCAGGAGCTGGTCGGCCGCGGTTTGATGGGTCGCGGCGGGCGCATCTACGCCATGACGTCGTCGGGCGGCGCCCGCGTGCTGCCGAACTATGGGCCGGTCTCCGCCGCGAAGGCCGCGCTCGAATCCAACATCCGCCAGCTGGCCGCGGAGCTCGCGCCGCGTGGCATCACGGCGAACTCCATCCGCGCCGGGGTCACCAACACGCCGGCGCTCCAGAAGATTCCCGGTCACGAGGCCATCATCGACATGGCCAAGCGCCGCAATCCGAGCGGGCGGTTGACGACGCCCGATGACGTCGCGCGTGCGATCGTCGCCCTGTCACATCCGGACACGTACTGGATCACGGGCAACGTCATCGGAGTGGACGGCGGCGAAGAAATCGTCGGGTGAGCTACACCCAGGCCGTGGTGCTGGGGCTCGTCCAGGGCCTCACCGAGTTCTTGCCCATCTCCTCATCCGGTCACCTGATCCTCGTGCCGCGCGTGTTCGGCTGGCCCGATCAGGGACTCGCCTTCGATGCCGCCCTGCACCTCGGCACGCTGGCCGCACTCGTGGCGTACTTCCGCAGCGAGCTGATCGGCGTGGTGGTGGGCAGCGTCTCACGCGGACTGGCCGCGATCGTCGTGATCGCCACCGTGCCGGCCGGCCTCGCCGCGCTGGCGTTCGGCGGCTACATCGAGAACTCGCTCCGGTGGCCGCTGCTGATCGCGTTCACCACCGCCTTCTGGGGCATCGTCATGCTCATCGCCGACCGTCGCCCTGCACCGGCGCGGGTGGATTCGGCGAGCAGCCGCGCGGCTCCGGGCGATCCGCTCGAGCGCGTGAGCTGGGGCCAGGGCCTCGCCGTCGGCTGTGCCCAGGCGCTCGCGCTGATTCCCGGCACGTCGCGCTCCGGCATCACGATCACCACCGGCCTCTTCGCCGGCCTCGATCGGCCCACGGCTGCGCGCTACTCGTTTCTGCTCGGGATTCCGATCACTGCGGCCGCCGGCCTCAAGAAAAGCTTTGACCTCTCGCGCGGAGGCTTGCCGGTCGGCGAGGGCGGTCCGCTCGTCATCGCCATCCTCGTCTCGTTCCTCAGCGGCTGGTTCGCGGTGTGGTTTTTGGTGAGCTACCTCAAGCGCCGCTCGCTCACGCCGTTCGTGATCTACCGCCTGGCACTAGCAGCGCTCATCGTCGCGGTGTGGTATCGCTAGAGGCATGGCCAACGAAACCCCCTCCGGCGAGCTCAGGATGGATACCTCGTCCTTGTACCGGGAAGAGGTCGTGACCGACCGTCGAGTCGGTAGTATCCGCGTGTTGACCCCGCTCAAACCCGACGGCTCGACGGACCCGAGCCGGGCCGTCTCCTTCGTGGGCGAGGCGCAGCTGCTGACGCCCGCGGGAGTGCTGCCGCTGGTCTTCGAGATCGAGGCGAAGTCGCTGAGCGATGCGATCGAGAAGTTCGCCGCCGGCGCCGCCGTGGCTCTCGAACGCACTCGCCGCGAGATCGAGCAGCTCCGCCGCGAGGCCGCCTCCCAGATCGTCGTGCCCACGGGGATTCCGCCCGGCTTCGATCCCCGTGGAGGTCCCGGCCCGGGCGGCGCGCCCCCCGGCGGTCCCAAGATTCATCTGCGATAGAGCTTCGGAGGGGGCCGGCGGTCGAGACGCGCGAACGTTACCCGGGGCGGACTCGATCGGGTAACGCGCGGGCGAGCGCGTCGAAGAGCTTTTCGCGCGTGAAGGGCTTCGCCACGACGAGATCGACCGACGGCGCGCTGGCCGGGTCCAGCTCGTCGGCCCAGCCCGTGAGCAGGACGATCGGGACGGCGCGCCGCGTCTTCAGCTCGGACGCGAGCGCCAGACCGGTCATGCCCGGCATCCCGAGATCGGTGATCACCAGGTCGACCGGCTCGCGGTCGAAGAGCTCGAGGGCCTCGCGGCCCGACGCCGCCGTGAAGACCGTGTGGCCCGCGGTCGACAGCATCGCGCGAAGGACGTCGAGCACCTCCGGCTCGTCCTCGACAGCCAGGATGCGCAGCGCCTCCAGCGTCGGCAGGAACGCCGGCGTACGTGCGGCGTCGGCGGTGATCGCGGGGAACGACAGCGTGAACGTGGTCCCGACGCCCTCCGCGCTGTCGAGCGAGATCGTGCCGCGATAGCGCTGGACGATCTCCTGTGCGAGGCTGAGGCCGAGACCAGTGCCGCCCTCCGTCGAGCGCGTGGTGAAGAACGGCTCGAACGCCAGGCGCTGCACTTCGGCGCTCATCCCCCGCCCCGTGTCGGAGATCGACACCACGGCGCGATCGTCCTGACCTCTCACGTGGAGTGTGAGACGCCCGCCCTGCGGCATCGCCGTCAGCGCGTTTTCCAGAATGTTCAGCAGCGCCTCCCGCACCTCGCTGGCAACGGCCAGAATCGCCGGCGCCGGGTCGGCACGCAGATCGATCTCGTAGCGAATACCGCGCCGCGCCGCCTCGTTGTCCCACTGCGGCCGCGTGAGGGCGAGCAGTTGCTCGAGCACGTCGCGGAGCAGCACCGCCTCGGGTCCCTTCACACGCGCCGGGCGGGAATACTCCTGGAGGCGGCGGACGGTCTCGACGCTATCCGAGGCGCCCTGGTGGATCACGTTGAGCGCGTGCTTGAGCTCGTCGCGCTCGATCGGCTCGCTGGCGGTCAGACGCTCCTGTAGCATCTCCGTCCAGCCGAGCACCGGCGTGAGGCGGTTATTGATGTTGTGGGCGACCCCGGCCGCCAGCGAGCCGAGCGTCCGGAACTTCTGCTCACGGATGACGCGGAAGCGCAGCTCGTGCTCGCGGCTGATGTCGCGGAAGACGCCGATGCGCTGCATGCCGTCGCCGCTGCCGCGCTCGACCGTGGAGAGGGTTGCCAGCACCGGTCGCGGATCCCCCGCACGCGTCAGGAGCAGGACCTCGCCCTGGAAAGCGGGGCCGCGCATCTGCGTGGTGAGGGCGGCGACATCCTGCGCGCCGGCGAGGAAGTCCGTCCAGCGGACGCCGACGAGCGGATCGCCGGCGGCGCCGATCATCTCCTGGAACGCGCGGTTGGCGAAGACGATGCGATCGTCGACGTCGGCGACGATGACGCCCTCGCCGATGCGCCGCACGACGTCCGCGAGCTCGCGCGCCTCGCCCTCGAGCCGCGCGTGCTGGATCGCACCCGCAGCGCGATCGGCCACGATCCGCAGCAGCCGGTCGGCGCGCGTGTCGAGCCGCCGCGCGCGGCGTCCGACCTCGATGACGCCGATCGGCGCGCCGGCCACCACGAGCGGCGCGACCATCAGCGATCGCAGCGCTTCGCGGCGGACCACGGCGTCGACGACGCGCGGATCGTCGGCGGCCCCGTCCGGGATGAGCACCGGCGCGCGGTTGGCGATGGCGGTGGCGGCGACGCCGACGCCGAGCGGAATTGCGGCCGGCTCGGCATCCGTCGGCAGGCCAACGGCCGCGCGCGGCCGGAGCTCGCCGCGTGCCTCGTCGACCATGTAGATCACGGCGATGTCCGCGGCGAAGACGTCGACCGCGATCTCGGCCACGCGCTGGAGCAGCGCCTCCGGGCTGGTGGTCGTGAGCGCGGCCTGCGCGATGCGCCCGAGCGCCTCCATCTCTGCCGTGCGACGCTCGAGCAGCCGCCGCATGACCAGCGTGCGCGCGCGCGCGACGATCTCCTCGGGGAGGAACGGCTTCGTCATGTAGTCGTCGGCGCCCTCGCGCAAGCCACGCACGCGCGCCGACGGGCTACTCAGCGCGCTCAGCACCAGCACCGGCAGATCGGCCAGCTCCGGCAGCGCGCGCATCCGCTCGATCACCTCGTAGCCACTCATGCCGGGCAGCATGAGGTCGAGCACGACCAGATCGATATCGGGAGTGACCGCGAGGGCCTCGAAGGCCGCCTCGCCGGTGGCCACCGACGCCACGTCATAGCCTTCCGCTTCCAGGAGATCGCGCAGCAGCGCCGAAGTGTCGGCGTTGTCCTCGACGACGAGGATGCGCGCGGCGTCGCTGGTCATTCTTCGTCCTGGGGGCCCCGAAATGGCCCCCAGACCCCCAACGCTCGGACGCGCCCCGGCAGAGCCGTGACGCGCCTCGGGATTGCGACAGCGTCTCTCATCGCACCCCGACTCCCTGGCTTTCGAGCGTCGCCGTCATCAGACGACCGATCTCGTCCGGGGTGAAGGGCTTGGCGACATAGGCATCACAGCCGGCGTGGAGCGCCGACTCGCGCTCCTGCGGCCGCGAGAGCGCGGAGACGGCGATGATCGGCACCGACGCGGTCGCCGGATCCTGGCGCAGCCGGCGCGCCACCTCCCAGCCGCTCATGCCCGGCAGCATCAGGTCGAGCAGGATGAGCGCGGGCTTGCGCTCGCCGGCCATCCGCAGACACTGCTCACCGTTGTCGCAGACGCGCGCGCGGCCGCCGAGGAGGTCTTCGACGACGGCACGCATGAGCTCCTGGTTCTGCTTCTCGTCCTCGACCACCAGCACCTCGCGCCCGGCCAGGACGGGCTCGAGCGGCGCGAGGCCTTCGGGGGCTTTGGCCTCATGCGCGGCCGGCTCGGCTGCGACCGGCAGCGTGAAGCTGAAGCGGCTGCCCTGATTCTCGCCGTCGCTTTCGGCGCGCACGACGCCGCCGTGGAGCTCGACGAGCCGTCGCACGATCGCGAGGCCGAGACCGGAGCCGCCGTGGCGCCGACGCATCGGCGCTTCCACCTGATAGAACGGATCCCAGATGCGTGCGAGCTCGTCCTTCGCGATGCCGACACCGTCGTCCTCCACGGCGACCCAGACCTGGTCCCGGTACCGCCCGCCGGTGACCCGCACGACTCCGCCCGGCGTGCTGAACTTGACGGCGTTCCCGACGAGGTTCACGAGGATCTGCTGCAGCCGCGTGGGGTCGGCGTGCGCGGCCGGCATGTCGGGCGGCAGCTCGCTGGTGATGCGGATCTGCCGCGCCTGCGCCGCCACCGCCACCACGGTGGCCGCCTGCTCGACGATCAGCGCCACGTCCGTCGGGCGCGCGGCCAGCTCGACGCGCCCCGCCTCGAGGCGCGAGACGTCGAGAAGGTCGTTGATCAGATCGCTCAGCCGCTGCGCGCCGCGGAAGATCGCCTCCTGATGCTCGAGCTGCTTGGGTGTCAGGCGTCCGTGCACCTGGCGCATGAGCAGGCGGCTGTATCCGATGATGGCAGTGAGCGGCGTGCGCAGCTCGTGGCTCACCATCGCCAGGAACTCCGACTTCAGCTCGTCGAGTCGGCGCAGCTCCGCGTTGACCTGTGCGAGCGCGCGCGCCTCACGCTCCTTCTGCGCGTACTCGTCCCGCATCTCGGCGCTGTCGATGAAGACGCCGTACCGCGGATAGAGGGCCAGAAAGGCGACGGCGGCCCCGGCCAGCAACGCATCGGCAACGAGGACCGGCACGAGGTTCGCCGGGTCCACGCCGCTCCACACGCGCAGCGCCGAGCGCACACCCATCGCGCTGAACACGAGGCAGAACACCACCCCGAGCGGCTCGGGACGGCGCGAGCCGCGGCGTCCAGTGGCGATGACGATCAGAGTCACGACGCTCAGCGCCGCGACAGCGATCACCAGGTTGACGAGCCGATAGAGAAGTTCTAGAGACACGTGGGCCCGCGGAACACTCCTTCTCGCTCATCATACACAGCGAGCGCGGCGCCGCGCAGGCGGAGTCGAGCCGCGTGTGAAAAGATTTCGCCACCGGGTTCGGGGCGTCGTCACCGCGCTGACGCGACCGTCCGCAGCGTGCATTTGAAAAAATTGGGAAAACTTGTATCTGCGCGTCGCAGCACGAAAACTCGCGCGGCGCGGCGCGGCATGCGAGTTGCTCTTCGCCACGCGCATGCTTCGCACGCGGCCTGTCTGGATGCGCGGTCTGAGACTCTACCAAACGCTTCCGCCAGGGCGGCGGGATCTCCTCGGGCCGCTCGATCGAGTCGACGATCTGCTGGACCCGCGGATCCACGCGCGCTCGCGGTTCCAGAGCGTGAGCGAGCCGGGCCGCTACGCGCTCTACACCGTGCACGACACCGAGGCCTGGGCGCCCGGTGACGACCGGGTGCCGGGCGAGCACACGCTGTCCGTCGTCCGTGAGTTCCGACGCGTTCCGCTGCACGCATCGGCGCTCGGGCTGCTGCTGTTGACCGCGCGGGCCGGGTCGGCGGCGCCGGTGGTCGCCGCGCTCGCCCACTTCGTCGAGCGCGCGGTCAGCCTCTACCAGCCGGCGTACCTGCTGCTGGCGCACTCCCTCGAGAGCCCGCGCCTGAGCATCCTGATGCTCGGCGTGCACGAGTGCGCGGCGCTTCAGGAGGCCGGCGCCACGGCCTTCAGCGTGGACCGCTTGCTCCCGGAGCTCGAGCCCTGGCTGGCAGTCCCGCCGGAGTGGTTCAGCTACTGTCCCGAGCCGGAAGCCCAGGCGGTCTCGACCCCCGTCTCGCCCTACGCAGTGTAGTCGGCCGCGGCCCGCCGGTCAGCCGTGCCGTCGGACGGTCTCGACGAGCAGGGCGGTGGTGGCGACGAGGTCCTTGATGTCGACCCATTCGTTGACCGTGTGGATCTGGCGCATGCCGCAGGCCAGGTTGGCGACCTCGAGGCCGCGGTTGGCGAAGACGTTGGCGTCGGAGCCGCCGCCAGTCGAGCGCGTGCGGAAGGGCGTGCCGAGCGCTTCGGCGGCGCGGCGCACGAGCCCGACGATCGGCCGCGCGTCGTCCACGGCCAGCCGGTCGTAGTCGCGGTCCACCTTCGTCTCCACACGGGCCGTGTGCGCACGGCCACCGACGGTCACGCGGTGACGGGCCGCGGCACGCTCGAGCGATTCGCGCATGTGGCGCGTCTGCGCCTCCAGTCCCTCCACGGTGAGACTGCGCGTCTCGGCTCGGAGCACCACCCGGTTCGGAATGATGTTGCTCGCGAGACCGCCTTCCATGCGGCCGATGTTCGCCGTCGTCTCGGTGTCGACGCGGCCCAGGCGCATCGCCGCGATGCCTTCGGCCGCGACCTGGATCGCGCTGATCCCCTCCTCCGGCGCGATGCCGGCGTGCGCCTCCAGCCCATGCACGGTGAACTG
>DASTCJ010000204.1:0-10896 GCA_035605575.1 Candidatus Methylomirabilota bacterium | reverse complement strand
GGCGCGGTGTGGGTCGCGGACGCGCGGCGCAATCGCGTCATTCGCGTGCGCGCAGATGGCAGCGTGGACCGCACGCTCGCCACCGGCCAGAGCGGCGCCTACGCCTGCATGCTGGGCGGCGCCGATCGGCGCACGCTCTTCGTGCTGACCAACAGCGGCAGCGGCCCGGCGATGGCGCAGAAGACCGACGGTCGCATCGAGACGTATCGCGTCGACGTGCCCGGCGCCGGGCTACCATGACGCGCCGGCCGCTGCTGAGCTTCGACATCGACGGCACCCTCGAGACCGGCGATCCGCCGGGCATCATAACGGTCGCGCTCGTGCGCCGTGCGAAGACGCTCGGTTATCTCGTCGGCAGCTGCTCGGACCGCCCGATCAGCTTTCAGGAGGCGATGTGGCAACGGCTCGACATCGCCCACGACTTCACCGTGCTGAAGCACCGGCTCGCCGACCTCAAGCCGCGCTTCGACGCCGCGCACTACTATCACGTCGGGGATACCGAGCTCGACGAGGCGATGGCGAGGCTGGCGGGGTTCAGGTTTCTCCGCGCCGACGCCGTGACCCATCGCGTGTGGGGCCGGGAGCTCTTTCCCGACTGACACGTCGGTCGCGGCACGACTCGTCGCGATCAGGAGCCGCGCAGGCGCGGATCGAGCGTGTCGCGAAGCGCGTCGCCGAGCAGATTGGTGCCGAAGACGGCGAGGCTGATGGCGAGCCCCGGCCAGATCACGAGCCACGGCGCTTTCTCCGCGTACTCGGCGGCGGCGATCGACAGCATGCGGCCCCACGACGGATACGGCTCGGGAATGCCGAGGCCCAGGAACGAGAGCGCCGCCTCGACGAGGATGGAGGCGCCAAGCTGGGCGGTGATGAGCACGATGAACGGACCGATGGTGTTCGGCAGGATGTGCCGCAGCGCCACGCGTGGATGGCGGACGCCGAGGGCGCGTGCCGCCTCCACGTAGGCGAGCTCTCGAATGGCCAGCACGCTCGCGCGGATGAGCCGCGCCGCGCGTGGAATGATCGGAATCGAGATGGCCACGATGGCGTTCGGCAGCGAAGGGCCGAGCGAGGCCGCCAGCACCAGCGCGAGGACGAGGATCGGCAGCGCCTGCATGATGTCCATGAGGCGCTGGATCAGCAGGTCGGTGGTGCCGCCGACGTAGCCGGACACGAGCCCGATCAGGCCGCCCAGCACGGCACCGAGCAAGGTGGAGGCGACGCCGATAGCCAGTGAGATGCGCGAGCCGTGGATGACGCGGCTGTAGAGGTCGCGGCCGAGATTGTCGGTACCGAGCCAGTGGTCGGCGTTCGGCGCCATCAGCACGCTCGACGACGTGCGAATCGGATCGTGGGTGGCCAGGACGTCGGCCAGCACGGCCGTCGCCACCAGCGCCACCATGAGCACCACGCCGGCGGCGCCGAGCGGCTGCCGGCGAATGAACCGCGCGACCGTCGCGCGGCGGCGCGGCTCGACGGCCGGCAGGCTCGGCGCCGCCAGCTCCACGGTGCCGACCACGCGGGCCATCACGCTCTCCCGTACTTGATGCGCGGATCGACCCAGGCGTACAGCAGGTCGACGGTGAGGTTGGCCAGCACGACGACGATGGCAATGAACATCACGAGATTCTGCACGACGGGATAGTCGCGGAACTGGATGGCGTCGACCAGGTAGCGAGCTACGCCGGGCAGGTTGAACACGGTCTCCGTCACCACCAGGCCGCCGATGAGGAAGGCGAACTCGATCCCGATCAGCGTGATGACGGGCAGGCTCGCATTCTTCAGCGCGTGACGCCAGACGACGAGCGTCCCGCGCTGTCCCTTGGCGCGCGCGGTGCGGATGTAGTCCTCGCGCATCACCTCGAGCATGGCCGAGCGCGTGATCCGCATGATGAGCGCGGACGAGCGGTAGCCCACGGCGAGCGCGGGGACCACGAACTGCCAGAGGTTCGCACGCAGGTCATCGAACGGCGAGACGTACGTCACCGACGGGATCCAGCCCAGCGACCGCACGAAGAGCAGGATGACGACCATGCCGAGCCAGAAGGACGGCATGGAGAGGCCGGCCAGCGACAGCACGCGCAGCACGTAATCGATCGGCCGGTTCTGGCGCGCCGCGCTCACGACGCCGGCCGGCACGCCGAGCAGCACGGAGAAGAGCAGCGCGAGCCCGGCGAGCTCGAGGGTGACGGGCAGGCGCGGCTTGATGATGGTCCACGCGCGCATGTCGTACCGGTACGACTTGCCGAGATCGCCCTGCAGCAGCTCCCCGACCCAGCGCGCGTACTGGATCGGGATGGGGCGGTCCACGCCGAGCTCGTGCTCGAGCTGCTTCTTGTCCGCCTGGTCGACGTAGCCGGCCGACTCGAAGATGATGTCGACGATGTTGCCGGGCGCCAGGCGCATGAGCGAGAAGATCACCATCGACATGCCGACGAGGGTGACGACGGCGATCACGAACCGCTTGGCGACGTAGCCGCGCACGGCGCGGTCCTTCCTACTTGTCCAGCCAGACGTCCTGGAAGCGCGTCACGTTGTAGATAGAGTTCTCGTGCTGCGGATATGCCTTGACGTGCGGCCAGTGCACCGCCCACTGCTTTTGCCAGCCCAGGACCGGCCGCGCGCCCTCGGTCTGCAGCTTGCGGTCGATCTCGTTCACGAGCTTGAGCCGCGCGGCGCGGTCGACCAGCTGCGATTGCTGCACCATCAGGCGGTCGATCTCCTCCGAGCAGTACCCGGAGAAGTTGCGCTGCGAGCCGCACCTGAAGTTCTCGAAGAAGTTGGCGTCCGGATCGTCGATGCCGATGCCGGTCAGGTTCAACGCCACCTGGAAGTCCAGGCGCGTCATCTTCGGATGCCACACGCCCGTCTCGATCTGCTCGAGCACGGCGTCGATCCCGATCTGACGCAGCTGGTCGACCATCCAGCTCGCCGGGTCGACGTAGATGGCCACCGCGCGCGTCGACACGGTCAGCTTGAGCGGGTTCGACGGTCCGAAGCCGGCGTCGGCCAGAAGCTTCCGCGCCTCGGCCTTCTGTTTGGCCGCGTCACCCATGCCGGGCAGCTTCGCGACTTCCGCCGCGGGCAACCCCCACACGCCGGCCGGCCGCGGCAGCATCGCGCCACCGAAGGTGGCGGCGCCGAGCATCGGCCCTTCCTTGTAGGCCTTGCGATCGAGCGCCAGGTTGACCGCGCGCCGGACGCGCGCGTCCGTCATGGGCGGCTTCTTGAAGTTGACGAGCACATTCACGTTGACGTTCGAGTCGGACTCCTGAACGACGAGCTCCGGCTTGCCCTTCTTGGCCGTCTCCGCGTTGGCGCGATTCCAGCCACTACCGGCGACGTCCAGCTGACCGGCCTGCAGCGCCGCGATCTGCGTGGAGCGATCCTTGATGATCACCCACTTGATGCCGTCCAGATATGGCCGCCCCTTGACGAAGTAATCGGGGTTACGCGCGAACTCGATGAACTCGCCCGGCCGGTAATCCTTCAGCTTGTAGGGGCCGGTGCCGACGCACTTCGTCTTCAGCTCGGCGAGCGGGACGTGGGCCGGGTACACCGGCGAGTAGCCGGATGCGAGCATGAGCAGGAACGACGGCTGCGGGCGTTTCAGCCGGAACACCACCGTGTGCGGGTCCGCGACCTCGATGTGCTCGACGTTTTCGTACCAGAGCTTGCGCGGATTGACGCGCAGCTTGGCGGCGGCGTCGGGCGCCCCGCGCACGGCGTCGAACGTGTACTTGACGTCCTGCGCGGTGAACGGCTTGCCGTCGTGCCACTTCACGTCCTTGCGCAGCATGAAGACGAGGTTGCGGTGACCGTCCTGCCAGGACCACCGCTCGGCCAGCTCGGGTATGAGCGTGCTCTCGCTCTCCTGCCTCTTGGCCGGGTCGAAGTAGATGAGGTTGTTGTAGCAGGCGCTGGCCGGCTGCACGGTGGCGATCGTCGATTCCTCGTGCGGCGAGAGGCTCGGCGGCGCCGAGAGTGGGTGGATCGTCAGCACCCCGCCCGATTTGGGCGCCTGGGCCGGCGCCGGCAACGAGAGGGCAACGACGAGCACGAGGGCAACGGGCACGAGACCGATGGAGCGACGGAGCGGCATGGCCACCTCCGACGAATGTTCGAGGGGTTGAACGGCTGGGCTCTGTGAGGCCGGCAGTCTACGTGAGGATCACCACCCGCGCAACTTCACCTTTCGCGTTGAGTTACGACGCCCGACCCCGGGTTGCCTCCCACAGATCGCTCACGGCTAGGCGGCGCGCCCAGTCAGCGAGGTACTCCATATCGAGCTCGGAGCCCGACACCGCTAGCATTCCGGCGATATCGCGCAGGTGCCGATCCGATCCGCCCTCCCGGAAGTACAGCAACTTATAGAGGATCACGTCTTCGGGTCGCGCGAAAAACGCGTCGCGGCCCGGCACCAGGGGCAGGCGTTGTCGTCGTCCGAAGCGCAATCGATCGTATTCAGTGTCCTTGCCGACGAACACGTCGATCTTGACGCCCGATGCGCCGTGGATGATGTTGAACTGGCCGCTCTGGGCGACCGCTTCGCGCGCGGCGTCCTCACTGACATAGAACTCCGACTCAGGAAATCGCGCCAGTAACCCCCGCAGCGCCGCCGGCGTCAACTCGACCACGATATCGACGTCCTGCGTGAAGCGCGGTTCGCCGTAATAGATTGACGCGTGCGAGCCGACGATCATGTAATCGATGCCGAGACTGTCGAGGCTCTCCACGAGATACCGCAGGAGCTCGGCCTGCGTCACCGCCCCAGTCTCGACGCCACCTCACGCTGGATCTGATCCGGGGTCCAGTCGGGATGCCGCGCCCGAAGGAATGCGGTGAGGCGGTCGCGCGCGAGCTCCCACGCCTCGTGGGCCAGCCGCAAGCGTTCCATGCCCGACTTGGCACGAAGGACCTTCACGACCTCGGGATGGGGATCCCGGGTCACGTCCTATACCGCCCGCTGGCAGAAGACGTTCAGGATCGCCGGTCGCCCTTCTCGCACGGCGGCGAGGCCGCGCTTGAGCGCGGCCGGCAGCTCGCCCGGCGTCTCCACGCGCTCGCCGTAGCCGTCGACGGTGCGCGCCATCTCCTCGAAGCGCGGTGACGGCCGCAGCTCGCTCAGCGGGAACGCCCCGCTCGCCTTCGCGGCGCCGGACGGATGGACTGCGAGGGTGCCCGATTTCACCGCCTCCCACTGCTGGTTGTTGAAGATCACGGTCAGCAGCGGCAACCGATGCGCGCGCTGCACGAACAGGCACGACAGCGGCTCGCCGAAGAAGTAGGCGCCGTCGCCGACGGTGGCGATCACTGTGGCGTCGGGGCGCGCGAGCTTCACACCGAGTGCTGCGCCAAGGCCGAAGCCGAGGCCGCTCGAGTGTGGTGACGCGACGTAGCTCCCGGGCCGCGTCAGCGCGGCGAAGCGCCGGTCGAGCGGATACTCGTTCACCACCACAGTCTGATCGTCCACGACGTCGCCGATGCAGCGCGACGCCCACGCGAAGCCGATCGTCGACGCGCTCGCCTGCCGCGCGAGGGTCTGCTCCCACTCCGCGTGACGGCGCCGATGCTCGGCGGCGGAGCGAGCGCGCCGCCGCGCGACCGCATCGCGGTCGGCGTGACGGCGCACCGCCTCGGCGAGGAGCGGCAAGGCGATGCCGGGCGTGGCGGCGATGGGCACGTCGCACGGATAGCTCCGCATCGGATAGCGCGAGAAGAACGGATCGATACCGAGGTGGATGACGCGCGCTGCCGGCGCCGGCTTCTGCAGGTGCGGGTACCACGGCACGTCGGACTCGACCACGAGGATTACGTCCGCCTCGCTCAGCGAGGGATTAGTCGTGCCGGCTTGGTTGTAGCCGAGGTGGAGCTCGTGGCGATGCGAGGCGTTCAGATAGATCGGATCGGCTTCGACGATGCCGATGCCGCCCGCCTCCGCGAGCTCGGTGAGTCCGGCCACCGCGCGCGGATCGATGCCGGCGGCGGAGACAAGGATGAGCGGCGACTCCGCGCGCGCGACCAGCCGCGCGGCCTCGTCGACCCGCGCCGGATCCGGGAAGCGCTCGCTGCGCGCCTGGCGCCGCGCCGGTGACGTGATCGTCATCGCTCCGGGCCGTGCCGCCAGCACCTCGCGCGGGAGCGTGAGGTATACGGGCCCACGCGGCTCGGCCTGCATCAGCTCGAAGGCGCGGTCCACCACGGACTCGAGCTGCACCGGCGTGCGCAGCTCGTAGTCCCACTTGACGTACTCGCGCAGCATGGCCGCCTGATCGAAGCTCTCCTGCGCCCAGTGGATGTGCAGGTCGCGTGAGCCGGGCAGCCCTTCCTCCGTGATCGGCGTGCGGCCGGCGGACATCAAGATCGGCACGTTGGCGCGCGCGGCCGTGATGATGGCCGTCGCCGCGTTGCCCGTCCCGACGTTGACGTGCACCATCACCGCGGCCGGGCGGCCGCCGGCGACGTAGTATCCGTGGGCCATCGACACCGCCACGAACTCGTGCGGGATGACGAGCGGGCGCGGCGAACGGCCGGGCTCGTCGGCGAAGCGCGCGAAGCCCTCCACGAGGGAGGCGAAGTCGGTGCCGGCATTGCCGAGGAATACGTCGATGCCGCGATCTTTCAACAGCTCGAGGTAGGCCTCGGCGGTGGTCTCGGGCTCGAGCGTTCGGGTGCTCATGGCGCGGAGTATCGCACGCCCCCGCCGGCCGGCCGCGTCGCCGCCGGATTGTTGCTATAGTCTCGGCCACCCACGGGGAGAAAGGACGGCACATGGCCACGATCACCGGCTCCGAGGTGCTGGCGCAGGCGCTCCGCTCGCAGGGAGTGGACACGCTCTTCTATTTGATGGGCGGTCCGATGCTGGAGACGGAAGCCGCGTGCATCAAGCTCGGCATGCGTGCGATCGACACGCGCCACGAGCAGGCGGCCTCGCTCGCCGCTCACGCGTGGACGCGCGTGACGCGCCGGCCCGGCGTCTGCATGGCGTGCTCGGGCCCGGGGACCACGAACCTCGTGACCGGCGTCGCCAACGCGTTCACCGACTGCGCCCCGCTGGTGGCCATCGGCGGCTCGAGCCCGCGCGTCTACCTCGGGATGGAAGCCTTCCAGGAGATCGACCAGGTCGCGATCATGAAGCCCATCACCAAGCGCGCCGAGCGCATCTACGACGCGCGGCGCATCCCCGACGTCGTGGCCACCGCCCTGCGCGAGGCGACCTCGGGACGGCCTGGGCCCGTCTATCTCGATCTGCCCGGCGATGTGCTCGGCGAGAAGATCGAGGAAGACGCCGTCACGTACCCGGCGCCGTGGCGGCCGGCGCCGCGGACGCTCGGCGATCCGGCGGCGATCCGCGAGGCCATCGCGCTGCTTGCGGGCGCCGAGCGACCCGTGGTGCTGGCCGGCAGCGGCGTCTGGTGGTCCGACGGCGCCAGGTCGCTCCACGAGCTCGTCGACGCCACCGGCATTCCGTTCTACACCACGCCGATCTCGCGCGGCCTGATTCCCGAGGACCACGCGCTCGCGTTCCTGAACGCGCGCAGCAAGGCCTTCACCGAGGCGGATGTGGTCCTGGCCGTCGGCACGCGCTTCAACTGGATGGTGCAGTTCGGGCGTCCGCCGCGGTTCGCCGCCGACATGAAGGTCATCCACGTCGATATCAATCCCGCGCAGCTCGGTCACAATCGCGCCGTCGACGTCCCCATCGCCGGCGATGCCCGCGCCGTGCTCGAGCAGCTCCGCGCGGAGGCCGACGGCAAGATCAAGCCGAGCCAGTACGCGGCGTGGACCGGCAAGCTGCGGACACTCGATGCCGAGAAATCAGCGGAGATGGACAAAGCCATGTCCACCGATACGGCGCCGATCCACCCGCTGCGGCTTTGCAAAGAGGTCCGCGATTTCCTCCGGCGCGATGCGATCCTGATCGTCGACGGTCAGGAGATTCTGAATTACGGACGCCAGGCGATCCCGACGTTCGCGGCCGGGCACCGGCTGAACTCCGGCGCCCTCGGCACCATGGGCGTGGGCCTACCGTTCGGTGTCGGCGCCAAGGTGGCGAAGCCGGATGCGCAGGTGCTCGTGCTGCACGGCGACGGCTCGTACGGCATCAATGCGATGGAGATCGACACGGCCGTGCGTCACAAGATCCCGGTGGTGGTCGTGATCAGCAACAACGGCGGCTGGACGGCCAATGCGCCGTGGACCCGGCCGCTGCCGAAGCCGGGCCGCAACCTCGGCCACACGCGCTACGACCGCGTGGCGCAGGAGCTCGGCGCGCACGGCGAGTTCGTGGAGAAGCCGCACGAGATCCGGCCCGCGCTCGAGCGCGCCTTCGCCTCCGGCAAGCCGGCGGTGGTGAACGTCATCACCGACGACAAGGCGCGCGCGCAGACCGTACGCTTCTCGGCGTACACGACGTAGGAGGCGGCGGCATGACCGAGCGCGCGCTGCACGGGATGCGCATTCTCGATCTCACGCAGTTCGAGGCGGGGACCACGTGCACGCAATTCCTCGGCTGGCTCGGCGCCGACGTGCTCAAGATCGAGCCCCCGGGCGGCGAGCAGTCGCGGCGCAATCGTCCCGAGGTGCCCGGCCAGGACGCGATGTTCTTCCTGGTCTTCAACGCCAACAAGCGCAGCATCACGCTCGATCTCAAAACTGCGGACGGCCGCGCGCTGTTTCTCCGCATGGTCGAGCGCGCCGATGTCGTCGTCGAGAACTTCGCCCCCGGCCTCATGGAGCGCCTCGGCCTCGACTACCCGGCGCTGCGCGCGGTGAACCCGCGCATCATCATGGCCCGGATCAAGGGCTTCGGGCTCTCGGGCCCGTATCACGAGTACAAGAGCTTCGACATGATCGCGCAGGCCACCGGCGGCGTCATGAGCGTCACCGGATTTCCCGACCGCGAGCCGGTGCGCTGCGGCGCTGCCATCGGCGACACCGGCACCGGCGTCCACACGGCAGCCGCCATCATGGCCGCCCACATCCAGCGCCAGCGCACCGGCGAGGGCCAGCTCGTCGAGGTCGCCATGCAAGAGGTCGTCGCCAACTTCGCGCGCGGGCGGTTCGTCGATCACTATCGCGACGGCGCGCCGGCCGTCCGGCGCGGCAACGAGATCACGGGTGGCGTGCCGGGCGGTGCCTATCCGTGCGCGCCCGGCGGCCTCAACGACTACGCGTACATCTACGTGCAGACGATGAACGCGGAGATGTGGCGCGACTTCGCGACTGCGATCGGCCGCGAGGATCTGCTGACCGACCCGCGCTGCGTCGACGCCCGGACCCGGTGGCAGCATCGCGAGGCGCTCGACGAGATCATCGGCGCGTGGACGCGTACGCGCACGAAGCATGAGGTGATGGCCGAGCTCGGCAAGGCCGGCGTGCCCTGCGGCGCCGTGCTCGACACCGGCGAACTGCTCGATGATCCGCATCTGAACGCGCGCGGCCAGATCCACACCATCGATCACGCGACCCGCGGGCGGTTCCGGCTGCCGGGCTGTCCGGTGCGCCTGTCGGCGTCGCCCGCACCGACGACGGCGCCGCCGCTGGCCGGCCAGCACACCATCGAAGTTCTTCAAGAAGTGCTCGGTTTGTCGAGTGAGCAGATTGCGGAGCTGCGCGCGCGCGGTGTCGTTTCATAGGAGGCGAGGATGCCGAAGGCGCTGGCGGGCATTCGTGTCGTCGATCTGACCCAGTACGAGGCGGGGCCTTCGTGCACGCAGATGCTCGCCTGGCTCGGCGCCGAGGTCATCAAGGTCGAGCCGCCCGGCGGCGAGCAGGGGCGCACCGCCCTGTCCGACAAGCGCGGCGAGGACGCCTGGTTCTTCCTCCTGCTGAACTCCAACAAGAAGGGTGTCACGCTGAATCTCAAGGCGCCGCGCGGCCGCGCGATGTTCGAGGAGCTGATCAAGACGGCGGACGTGCTGGTAGAGAACATGGGGCCGGGCGCGATGGAGCGACTCGGTCTGGGCCCCGACGCGCTGAGGCGCCTGAACGCGCGGCTCATCACCGCCTCCGTCAAGGGCTTCGGCAGCGGCGGGCCGTACGCCGACTACAAGAGCTTCGAGTGGATCGCGCAGGCCATGGCCGGCGCCATGAGCATGACCGGCTCGCCGGACGGTCCGCCGACAAAGGCCATTGGCGGCCTCGCCGACACCGGCGCCGGGCTGCACGCCGCCATTGGCATCCTGGCCGCCCTCGTCCAGCGGCAGACGACGGGTGTCGGTCAGCAGATCGAGGTTGCCCAGCAAGACGCCGTGGTCAACCTGCTGCGGATCCACCTCCGCGACACGTACGCCAACGGGAGGCCCGTGCCGCGCCAGGGCAACCGCTCGGTGAACGCGGCGCCGTCGAACATCTACCGCTGCCGGCCGTTCGGCCCGAACGATTACGTCTTCGTCCACTGCGCCACGGTAGAGATGTGGAAGACGCTGACCGGCATCATCGGGCGCCCCGAGCTCGGCGACGATCCCAGCTACGCCGACCGCCGCGATCGCGTGAAGTTCATCGACGAGATCGACGACATGATCGAGGCGTGGACGGAGAAGCGGACGAAGCACGAGGTCCTCGAGATCCTGGCCGGCGCCGGCGTCCCCTGCGGCGCCGTGCTCGATTCGACTGAGGTTCTCACCGATCCCCATCTGACGTCGCGGGGGATGATCGTCGAGCTGAAGCACCCGACGCGCGGGACGTATCCGATGCCCGCCAATCCGGTGCGGCTGTCGGACTCGCCCACGGAGGTGGTGCGGGCGCCCCTGCTCGGCGAGCACAACGCGGAGATCTACGGCACGCTCGGCTACAGCACGGAGCAGCTGGAGACGCTGCGCCGCGACGGCGTGATCTAGCCTAGGCCTGCTTGGCGTCGAGCTCCGCCCACCGCGCGTAGAGGCGCTCCACCTC
>DASTCJ010000068.1:0-15632 GCA_035605575.1 Candidatus Methylomirabilota bacterium | reverse complement strand
CCCGACGCTCGGCCCGCCCCGGCAAAGCCGTGGCGCGCCTCGTTGACCGAGACGCTAGCTCTCCAGCTCGCGGTTCACGCCGAAGTCCTCGGGCACCGGCGGCCCCCAGCGGTAGAGCGCGTCCTCGGGCGGGAAGTCGCGCGGCTCCCACGCGCAGGTCTCCGGGATGTGGTCGATGTCGTGGAAGTACTCCGCCCACGAGCCCCACGGATCGCGCACGTAATAGAAGTAGTTGGAGCCGATCACGTGGCGGCCGAGCCCCCAGCCGGGCGGGATGCCGGCGTCGAGCGCGCGCTGCGCGCCCATGGCGATCTCGTCCACGCTCCCCACTTCGAACGAGCCGTGATGGAAGCCCGGGCCCGACGATGCCAGCAGCGCGAGGTTGTGGTGATCTGGCGTGCAGCGCATGAACGCGATGATGCTCGAGCAGCGATCGGAGAGCCGCAGGCCGAGCACGTTGGTGTAGAAGTCGATCTGCCTGGCGAGATCAGCCGTGAAGAGCAGCACGTGACCGAGCCGACGCGGACGCGCGGTGAAGCGATCCGGGCAGCCACGCGCGCCGACGCGACTGACGTGGCCGGGCGAGTTCAGCGTCAACGGCGGGTCGGCCGGCGGCATCTCGCCTGACTCGGGCCGGATGTTGACGTCGTTGCCGTCGGGATCGCGGACCCACACGCCACCGTCCGGCGCACCGCGCGGTGGATCGACCTCACGAACACCGGCGCGACGCAACGATGCTTTCGTGGCCTCGTACTCGTCGCCCGGCGCGCCGAAGGCGAGATGGTGCAGCCGTTTCCTGGACCCGCCGTAGAGCAGCACCGATTCGCGCTTCACCGGTGCCGGGCGCAGATGCACGGCTCCATCGCGACCGGGCTCGTTGAGCAGGCCGAAGCCCGTGTAGAACCGCTCGCCCACCGTCTGATCGGGCACCTCGAGCGCGTAGTGCAGCAGCGCCTTCACCGCCATCGCTGACCTCCGTGTGGCGAGTGTACCGCAATTGACAGTACCGCTCGCCACCCCCTATCATCGCGCCACCCAAGGAGGAGTCGAGCATGAACCGTCGCCATTTCCTCGCCACGTCCGCCGCGGCCGCTGCCACCGTCGGCTTCCCGGCGATCCTGAAGGCCCAGTCCAAGGAGCCGCTGCGCATCGGCTGCCCGCTGCCGCTGACGGGACCGTTCGCCGCGCTCGCCGCCGACATGCAGCGCGGCGCCGTGCTGGCCGCCGACGAGGTGAACGCAAAAGGCGGCGTCATGGGCCGCAAGGTGGAGGTGCTCTTCCGCGACGATCAGCTGAAGCCCGCCATCGGCGCGCAGCGCACGAAGGAGCTGATCGAGAACGAGCGCGTGCAGTTCGTCATCGGCGGCCTGGCCGCGCACGTGCAGATGGCGATCAACGAGCAGACGAAGAAGTCGAAGGTCCTCTACATCTCCACCAGCCAGTCGGACGAGATCAGCGCCAAGCCCGACACGAGCCCGCTCACCTTCCACGAGGCGCTCAACCCGACCATCACGTCGCGCGTGGTGGGCAACTGGGTCGCGCAGAACCTCGGCAAGAAGTGGTGGATCATCTACGCGGATTACGCGTGGGGCAAGCAGAACAACGCCGTGCTGACCGAGGTGCTGAAGAAGAATGGTGGCACGCTGCTCGGCACCACGCCTTATCCGCTTGGCAGCGCGGAGTTCTCGGCGCACCTGCCGCGGATCCAGGCGGCGAAGCCCGAGGTGCTGATGAACGTCGCGCCGGGCGCCGACAACGTCGCGCTCCACAAGCAGGTGATCTCCTACGGCATGAAGAAGGAGATGAAGATCGCGCAGCCGCTCCACTGGATCTCCTATCTCAAGGAGGGCGGCCCCGAGCTCTACCAGGACGTCTACGGCGGCATCAACTGGTACTGGGAGCTTCAGGATCAGATCCCGACGGCGAAGAAGTTCGTCGAGGCGTCGATGAAGAAGTACGGCATGCCGCCCGGCGATTACGGCGCGTACTCGTACAGCGCCGTGCTCGAGCTCGCGCGGGGCGCCGAGCTGGCGAAGTCGACGGACTCCGACGCCGTTGCCAACGCGCTTCGCAAGAATCCGACGTACGACCACTTCAAGGGCAAGCAGTGGTGGCGTACGTGCGACAACAAGTCGTTCCAGGACAT
This sequence comes from Candidatus Methylomirabilota bacterium, assembly GCA_035605575.1. Lineage (GTDB taxonomy): Bacteria > Methylomirabilota > Methylomirabilia > Rokubacteriales > CSP1-6 > AR12. The sequence continues at coordinate 13,486 of DASTCJ010000068.1, read as the reverse complement.
GTGGATCGTGCGCGGCCGCGGCCCCGGCCAGACGAAGGGCGACTGGGGCTACCTCGACATCGTGGCCAAGGTCCCGGCCAGCGAGGAGCACGACCGCACCTGCGCCGAGAAAGGCTTCGCGTGAGGATGCGGCGACAGAGGAGCGCCCTGGCTCCGCCGGGGCGCTCCGAACGCTGGGGGGTTTGGGGGGCCATTTCGGGGCCCCCCATTTGATTACCGCGCTGACGGCGCAGCTGTTCACGGGGCTCGTGCTCGGCATGATCTTCGTGCTGCTCGCGATCGGCCTGTCGCTGATCTTCGGGCTGATGACCGTGGTGAACTTCTCCCACGGGTCGTTCTATATGCTCGGCGCCTACCTGGGCTTCGCCCTCGTCGGCTACACGAAGAGCTTCTGGCTCGCGCTGATCGTGGCGCCGCTCCTGGTCGGGCTGCTGGGGCTCGGCGTGGAGCGGTTCCTCATCCGGCCGCTCTACGGCCGCTCGATCGACGATCCGTTGCTGCTCACGTTCGGGCTGTCCGCGGTCATCATCGAGGTCGTCCGTCTCACCTGGGGCAAGATCGGCCTCTCGCTCGATCCGCCGCAGGCGCTCGGCGGCGCCGTCAACCTGGGTTTCGGAATGTTCCCGGCCTATCGGCTGTTCGTCATCGTGGTCACCGCGCTCGTGCTCGTGGGACTCTGGCTCTTCCTCGAGCGCACCAACGTCGGGCTCGTGATCCGCGGCGGCTCGCGCGATCCGCTGATGGTGCGCGCGCTCGGCGTGGATCTCCGCCGCATCTGGCTGATCGTCTTCGGCATCGGCAGCGCGCTGGCCGGGCTCGCCGGCATTCTCGCGGGGCCGATGCGCAGCGTCTACGCCGAGATGGGCGTGACCACCGTCATCGAGTCGTTCGTCGTGGTCGTCGTCGGCGGCATGGGCAGCTTGCCCGGGGCCATCGTGGCCGGGCTGCTGATCGGCCAGGTCGTGAGCGTGACCACCTTCTTCGCGCCGAAGCTCGCCGAGATCAACGTCTTCCTCGTCATGGCGCTCGTGCTCCTCCTGCGTCCGAGCGGCCTCTTCGGCGAAGCGGGTCTCATGGAATGAAGCGCGCGGCGGTGCGGGCCGTGGCCGCACATCCGGTGCTGACCTTCGTGCTCGTGTTCGCCATCTTTCCGTTTGTCGTCCCCTACAAGGCGCTCGCCACGCAGGTGCTGATCTATGGTCTCTTCGCGCTCGGCTTCAATTTGCTCTACGGCTACACCGGCCTGCTGTCGTTCGGCCATGCCGCCTACTGGGGACTCGGCGCGTATGGCACCGGCCTCGCGCTCGCGAAGCTGAAGCTCGCGTCGCTGTGGGGCGCGCTCGGCGCCGGCCTGGTGCTGGCGGGCGTGGCCGGCGTCCTCATCGGCTTCTTCTGCCTCCGCCGTCGCGGCATCTACTTCGCGATGCTCTCGCTCGCCTTCGCCCAGCTCCTCTACTTCATCGCCTTCCACCTCGCCGACGTCACCGGCGGCGACGACGGTCTGCGCGGCATCCAGGTGCCGCCGCTGCGCCTGCCGGGGCTGACCGTGCCGCTCGAGTCGTCGCTCGCGTTCTACTACTTCGCGTTCGCGCTGGTGACCCTGGCGTTGCTGGTGCTCAAGCGCATCCTCGACTCGCCGTTCGGCGCGGTGCTGCAGGCCATTCGCGAGAACAGCGACCGCGCCGTCGCGTGCGGCTACGACATCCGCAAGATCAAGCTGCTCTCCTTCGTGTTCTCGGCGCTCTTCTGCGGGCTCGCGGGCGGACTGGACGCATTGCGCCTGGCCGTCGTGCCCGTGGAGTCGCTCTACTGGACGACCTCGGGTCAGGTCGTGATCATGACGCTGCTCGGCGGCGCCGGCACCTTCTTCGGGCCCTTCGTGGGCGCGACCGCGTTCCTCGTCCTCGAGGACCGGCTCAGCACGTTCACGGAATCCTGGCCGCTGTTCATCGGGCTCATCTTCATGGCCTTCGTGCTGTTCTTGCCGAAAGGAATCTGGGGTACGCTGCTCGCGCGGCTCCGCTCATAAGGAGGATTTGCATGGCCATCCAGGTGCTCGAGCTTCACCATCACGGCATTCGCGTTGGCCCCTCGAAGGACGACGTCGCGAAGGCGCGGAAGTTCTACGGCGACGTGCTGGGGCTGAGCCACGATCCCGGCCGCCCCGAGATCCCGACCATCGACGGATACTGGATGGACGTCGGCGGCACGGCGCAGATCCACCTGATGGGCGTGGAGGGCCAGTCGAAATTTGCCAAGGGTCCGGGCAAGGACCCGTCGCTGCCGCACGTGGCGCTCGCCGTGGGCGACATCCAGGCCGCGCGCAAGGAGCTCGACGCCCTCGGCGTCGATTACTGGGCGGCCGAGAGCGTGGTCGGCCCGCAGTCGCTGCAGATCTTCCTGAAGGATCCGTTCGGCAACATCATCGAGCTGCACCAGATCGACACCTGCCGCTGCGTGACGTCGCGCCGCCCGGCCGTCGGCGCCAGCAAGATGGCGTGAGCGCCGCCATCGTCGAGACGGCGGCGCGCCTGGCGCGCGAGAAGCTCGCGCCGCGCGCCGCCGAGTACGACCGCGACGCGAAGAATCCGCTCGACAGCTGGCGCGATCTCTGGCGCGACGGGCTGCTCGCGACGGCCATCCCGATGACGCATGGTGGCCTCGGGCTCGACATGCCCAGCTACGTCGCCGTCATCCGCGAGCTCGCCCGCGGCTGCGCCAGCACCGCGATGACCGTCCACATGCATTCGACCGTCATGCGCTTCATCGACGCGCTCGGCACGGACGCGCAGAAGCGGCGCTATTTCGACGAGGTCGTCCGCCACGGACGGCTGTTCGGCTCGTGGGGCAGCGAGCCCGCGGTCAGCCTCTCGCGCACCTTCCTGATGGAGACGGCCATCCGTCGCGACGGCGACGACTGGCTCATCGACGGCGTGAAGCATTTCTGCACGATGGCGCTCGGTGCCTCCTATTACATGGTCTGGTGCGCCATCGACGGCGAGGCCGACATGGGCAAGGCGCTCATCCAGGCGGTGGTCCCCGCCGATGCGCCCGGCATGAGCACCGACGGCAAGTGGGACACGCTCGGCATGCGCGGCACCTACAGTCCCTCGGTGACATTCAACGCTGTGCGCGTCGGCGGCGATACGACGCTCGGGCGCCCGGGCGCCGCCGTTCAGGTCGGTGTCGTGGAGAGCTTCGGACTGGGCTACGCGGCGGTATACGTCGGTATCGCCGAGTCGTCGCTCGCGTTCGCCGTCGATTACTTGCGCAAGCGCGTGGTGAAGCCGGAGAACGTCTCGGTCGCCCAGGATCCGACGGTGCAGCGCCACGTCGGCGAGCTTGCGGTTCGCCTGGACGCGGCGCGGTTAGTGCTGGAGCAGGCGGCATCCGGGTGGGAGGGCGCGGACGTGGTGGAGCGCGGGATGCTCGCGAATCGGGCGAAGTATCTGGCCTCCGAAGTCGGCCTCGAAGTCACGTCACGCGTGATTCAGACGGTCGGCGGGCGCGGCGCCTACAAGGATTTCATCGCGGAGCGCGCGTTTCGTGACATGCGCACCGCGACGCTCATGCCGCCGACCGTCGATCGGATGCTGGAGACGATCGGCAAGAGCGCGCTGGGACTGGCGGACGGGATGTTCCGAATCGGTGGGGGGCCGCAGGGGGCGTAATAATGAAACCGGCGCCGTTCGACTATCACCGGCCGACATCGCTCGCCGAGACGTTCGACCTGCTCGAGCGCTACGGGGATGACGGACGCATCCTGGCCGGCGGCCAGAGTCTGGTCCCCACCCTGAACATGCGCCTCGCCACGCCGCGCGCGGTGATCGACATCAACCGGCTGCCCGGCCTGGCCGAGATCCGCGCAACGCTTGATGGGCTCGTCATCGGGGCCCTTGCACGGCACGACGAAGTTGAGGCCTCGGCGCTGATCCGGGAGCACGCCCCGCTGATCGCGGCCGCCATGCCGCACGTCGGGCATGCGGCCATCCGCGCGCGCGGGACGTTCGGGGGAAGCCTCGCCCTCGCTGATCCCGCCGCCGAACTCCCCGCCTGCGTGGTCGCGCTGGACGCGACGATTCGCGTCGCCAACCGACGAGGCACACGCGCGATCCCTGCTGCTGAGTTCTTTCAGGGGGTTTACACGACGGCGCTTGCTCCGGGCGACGTCATCATCGAGGTCTTGATCCCGCGTGCCGAGCCGCAGTGGCGCGATGGATTCGACGAGCTCGCACGACGGAACGGCGACTTCGCGCTTGCCGGCCTCGCCGCGCGTGTGTGCCTGGTGGGGGGCGCGGTCCGAGACGCGCGCCTCGTCTTCTTCGGTGTCGGCAACGCGCCGGTCCGCGCGCGTCAGGCAGAAGCCGCCCTCAAGGCGGCCGGCGACGTGCGAGCCGCGCAGCGCGCGCTCGCGACCGAGCTGCAACCGCCCGGGGATATTCACGGCTCGCCGGAGCTGCGACGGCATCTGGCCGGCGTACTGCTCCACCGGGTCGTCGGCAGTCTGCTGGGGCCGGCGTCGTGAACGTCTCCATGACGGTCAACGGCGTGCACGTCGCGCGTGACGTCGAGCCACGGCAACACCTCGTCGACTTCCTGCGGTACGAGCTGCAGCTCACGGGCTCGCATGTCGGCTGCGAGCACGGTGTATGCGGCGCCTGCACGGTTCGCGTCGACGGCAAGCTGGTGCGCGGATGCCTGATGCTCGCCGCGCAGGCGGACGGCTGCCGCATCGAGACGATCGAGGGTTTGTCGGAGAGTGGACAGCTCTCCCATCTGCAGCGCGCGTTTCGATCCGAGAATGCATTGCAGTGCGGGTTCTGTACGCCTGGCATGCTCCTCACCGCCCACGCGCTGCTCGAACGCGTCGCGCGACCGAGCACGCCGGAGATCCGTGAAGCGATCGGTGCCAACTACTGCCGCTGCACGGGCTATCACGCGATCGTGCGGGCCGTCGCGCGGGCCGCGGAGCTCCGCACCGGCCTGAACGCGACCGACGCCGAGCGGGCGACCGCGGACGGCAGCTACATCGGCCGCACCGTCATCCGTCCGCAGACTGCGCGCCTTGTCGCCGGCCGAGGCACCTACACCGATGACGTCTTTCTCCCGCGGCTGGCCCATGTCGCGTTCGTCCGCTCGCCGCATGCCCACGCGCGAATGACCAACATCAACACGGCAGATGCGAAGGCCCTGGCCGGCGTCATCGCCGTCGTGACCGGCCGCGAGCTCGCAACGCACTGCGACCCATGGGTCGGCGTGCTGAAGAATTACGCGGGAATGAAATCTGCGCCACAGTATCCGCTCGCGATCGACAAAGCCGTCTGGATGGGCGAGCCCGTCGTCGCCGTCGTGGCGGAATCGCGTGCGCTCGCCGAAGACGGCTGCGCGCGCGTGGAGATCACGTGGGAGCCGCTGCCGCCGGTGGTCGATGCCGAAGCCGCGCTGGGGCCGGGCGCGACGCTGATCCATCCTGAGCTCGGCGACAACCTCGTGCTCGAGGCGAAGGTCAACGCCGGCGACGTGGAGGCCGCGTTTCGCGAGGCCGACGTCGTCGTGCGCGAGACGTATGAGACAGGGCGCCACACCGTGGTGAGCCTCGAGCCGCGCGTGGTGCTCGCGGACTACGCGGCGGCGGACGAGACACTTACGGTCTATCATTCCGGCCAGGCACCGTACATGCTGCACGATATCCTCTCGCGGCATCTGCGGATCCCCGAGCACCGCGTGCGCGTGATCAACAAGGATGTCGGCGGCTCGTTCGGACTCAAGATCCACACCTATCCGGACGAGATCGCGACGTGTGCGCTCGCGGTGATGCTCGGCCGGCCGGTGAAGTTCCTGGCCGATCGGATCGAGTCTTTCCAGACGGACATCCACTCGCGCGACCACCGCGTGACGGCGGAAGTCGCCGTGCGGCGCGACGGCACCATCACCGCGATGCGGCTGGACGATCTGGCGCCGGTGGGGCCGTTCTCGATGTACCCGCGCTCGAGCGTGGTGGAGAGCGGCCAGATCCTCCGCACGACGCCCGGTCCGTACAAGCTGCGCAACTACGCCGCGCGCGGCCGCGTCGTGTTGCAGAACAAGACGCCCATGTCGCAGTACCGCGCGGTCGGCCATCCCGTGGCGGCGCTGGTGATGGAGGCGATGGTCGATCGCGTCGCGCGCGAGCTGAACATGGATCCGGTCGACGTGCGCCGCCGGAACCTCCTGACCTCCGACATGTACCCGTACTCGGCGCCGAGCGGGCTCTTCTTCGAGAAGCTGTCGCACGAGGAGTCACTCGACAGCGTGCTCGCGCTCGCGAACTACCCCTCGCTCTGCAAGGAGCGCGACTCGCTACGCGCGCGCGGCGTCTATCGCGGGCTCGGCCTCTGCGTGTTCATCGATCTCACGGTGCCGGGCGCGCAGACGTACGGCACCGGCGGCGCGCGCATCTCATCGCAGGACGGCACCACCATTCGTCTCGAGCCCAGCGGCAAGCTCACGGTGATCTCCAGCATCACGGAGCAGGGTCAGGGCACCGACACGATCCTCGCGCAGGTGGCCGCCTCGATGGTCGGCGTGGCGATGGAGGACGTGCGCGTGGTCACCGGCGACACGATGGTGACGCCGTATGGCGGTGGCACGTGGGGCAGCCGCGGGGCAGGCATCGGCGGCGAAGCGACGCTGCTCACGGGCAAGGCGCTGAAGGAGAACATCCTCAAGGTCGCCGCGGTCGTGCTCGACGTGGAGGCGCTGACGCTCGACGTACGCAGCGGACAGATCGTCGACGCGCGCACCGGCGAAGCACGGATGCCGTTATCGGAGCTGGGGCGCATCGCGTACTTCCGTCCCGACACGCTGCCGAAGGACTTCCAGTCCGAGCTCACCGTGACGCGCCACTACGTCCCCCGTCATCAGCCCCTCGCCTACACCAACGGCGCGCAGCTCTCCTACGTCGAGGTCGATCCGGATACCGGTTTCGTGAAGCTCCTCGGCCACTGGGTGGCGGAGGACTGTGGGCGCATCATCAACCCGATGCTCGTCGACGAGCAGGTGCGCGGCGGTGTGGCGCATGGCCTCGGTGACGCGCTCTGGGAGCACTGCGTCTACGACGCGCAGGGCCAGCTGCTGACCACGACGATGATGGATTACCTCGTGCCCATGGCCGCGGAGATGCCGGACATCTGGGTCTCGCACGTGGAGACGCCGACCTCGTACTCAGAGGGCGGCTTCAAGGGTGCCGGCGAGGGCGGCGTGGCCGGCGCACCGGGCGCGGTGCTGAACGCGGTGAACGACGCGCTTCTGCCGCTCGGGGCGCGGATCACGCGCGTGCCGATCACGCCGGAGGTCGTCCTCCGCGCGCTCGGCAAGCTGTAAGGATCACGCGAGCGGAACGAACACCGACACCCGCGGCTCCGGTCCGACTTCGCGCGTGCCGTGGCCTTGCCCGGTCGTGTCCTCGGCGATCAAGATGTCGCCCGGGCCGAACCGGCGTACGGTGCCGTCGCCGATCTCGATGTCGACGGCGCCCGACAACGTGAACACCGCGTAGTGTCCGGGCGCGTGGTGCCACGGATTCGAGCGCTTGGCCTCGAAGCGGCGGACGATGATGCCGCTTCCAGGAATGAGCTCCGCGGCCTCTGACTGATCGCCGCGGGGCTCGAAGCGCGGCGTGATCTCTTCGAAATGCGACTGGCCATCCTTGCCGGCGTAGAGCCGAACGATCGCCATCGAATCCTCCCTATCGCTTCGCCGTTTCCGCACGCCACCGCGCGTTCGCGTCGGCAAACACCTTGCGCGTGCGCGCGGCGTCCCACGGTCGCTCGGCGAGCGTCTCTGGATCCCACTCGCTCCGCGGCATACCGAAGAAATCGCCGCCATAGATGTGGATGGCGCCGGTGAAGACCCGCAGCGGATTGTTGATCGCATGGATGATCGCCGGGCCCAGCAGCGTGGTGTCACCGGTCTCGAGCCGGCGGCCTCCGGCGATCTCGAGACCCCGGCCGCCGCGGCGATAGAACGTATTGTCCTCGCGGCCGCCATAGAGGCCGATGAGCGCCCACATACGGCGTGCCGAGGGCGGCCTCGACCGCCGCGGAGTCGGCGACGGTGCGTTCGAGGATCTCCTTGATGGCCGGGATGGGAGAAGGCTCGTTCGTCGCGGCGCGACAGTCGGCGATGAACCGGTCGACGTTCAGCATGCCCAAGACTACACCCCCAGGTAACGCTGGCGCACCGCGTGATCATGCGCGAGCTCGCTGGACGTGCCCTCGTGCTTGATCGCGCCCTTCTCCAGAAAGTAGACGCGCTGGGTGGCCGCCAGCGCGAGCCTCGTATTTTGCTCCACCAGGAGCACCGCCAGCCCCTGTCGCTGGATCTCGACGATCGTCTCGCCGATCGTCTCCACGAACGCGGGCATCAACCCTTCGGTCGGCTCGTCGATCAGCAGGAGCTTCGGCTCGGTGCCCAGGCTCCGCGCCATCGTGAGCATCTGCTGCTCGCCGCCCGAGAGGTTGCGGCCCTTGTTCGTGAGCCGCTGCTTCAGGGGCGGGAACAGCGCCAGCACACGATCCAGGTAGTCGTCCATGTGCCGGCCGCCGTCGACCGCGAGCCGCGCCATCTTCAAGTTCTCGTAGACGGTGAGGTTCGGGAAGATCCGGCGCTCCTCGGGCACGTAGCCGATGCCGAGCCGCACGATCCGGTACGGCGACAGCGCGGTCACATCGTCATCGTTCCAGGTGATGCGCCCGCGGCGTGCCCGCACGACGCCCATGATGGTCTTGAGCGTGGTCGTCTTGCCGGCGCCATTACGGCCGAGCAGCGCCACCGCCTCACCCGGCGCGACGCTCAGCGACACGCGCTGGAGCACGTGGCTCAGGCCGTAGTACGCGTCCACCTGCTCCACGCGGAGCATCAGTCCCTCAGATAGACACGCCGGACGTCGGCGTTCTGACGAATCTCCGCGGGCGTACCCTCCGCGAGCACCTCACCGTAGTTCAGCACGGTAATCCGGTCGGAGATGCCCATGACGACCTCCATGTCGTGCTCGACGAGCACGATCGTCACCCGTCCCGCGAGCTTGCGGATGAAGTCGGCGGTGCGCCGCGTCTCCTCGGGGCTCATCCCGGCCGTCGGCTCGTCGAGCAGCAGGAAGTCGGGATCGGTCGCCAGCGCGATGCCGATCTCGAGATAGCGCTGCTCGCCGTGCGACAGCTCGGCCGCCCGCACGTCGCGCTTGGGCCCGAGAGCGAGCAGGCGCAGCATCTCCTCGGCACGTGCATTCACGACGGCCAGCCGCTCCGCGTTGCCCCAGCAGCGATAGTGCGTGACGCGCGACTGCGCGGCGATCCGAAGATTTTCGAAGACCGAGAGATCGCTGAAGATGTTGGTGATCTGGTAGGAGCGCGCGACGCCGAGCCGCGACACCGCGTACGTGGGGAGCTGCGTCACGTCCCGGCCTTTGAAGAAAACGCGGCCGTGCGAGGCGGGCAGCACGCCCGTCAACACGTTGAAGAACGTCGTTTTGCCGGCCCCGTTCGGCCCGATCACCGCGCGCAGCTCTCCGCGCCGCACGGCGAAGTCCACGCGATTCACCGCCGTCAGGCCGCCAAAGACCTTCGTCAATCCCGCCGTCTGAAGCAGTGGCTCGTCATTCGAAGGTGCGAGCGGCGTCGCCGTCGCGATCGGCTCGGTCACCGGCGGGCCCGGCGCCTCGGCCGCGGGTGCGCGACGGCGCTCCCGCATCAGCCTGAACGCGGTGCCGACGATGCCCTCGGGAAAGAACAGGACGATCAGCACGAACGCGCCACCCACGAAGATTTCCCAGTACTCGAGGTGCTTGCTGAGGAAGTCACGCATCCACACGAACACGCCGGCGCCGACGAACGGGCCGAGCAGCGTCCCGGTCCCGCCGAAGAGCGTCATGATCAGCACCGTGCCCGACATCGGCCAGTGGATGTTCTCGATCGGCACGAACTCCAGCACCACCGTGAGGAGGGCCCCGGCGAGTCCGGAGAAGAACCCCGAGATCAGGAAGGCGACCAGCCGGACCCGGCGCGTGTTGTAGCCGCACGCCTCCGCGCGCCGCTCGTTGGCCTTCACGGCGCGCATCACGCGGCCGAGCGGTGAATGCAGCATGTGCCGCACGATCAGCACCGCGGCGAAGATCACGATCACCACGACGTAGTACCGCGTGATGGGGCGCTTCGAGAGGCGGAGCCCGAGCGGCCAGCTCGTATAGAGGATGGGCAGATTGCCGAGGCCATCCGTGCCGCCGGTGACCGGCGTCCACATCAACACGATGTAGTAGAAGATCTGCGAGAGCGCGAGGGTGAGCATCGCGAGGTAGACACCGCGCTTGCGCAGCACGACCGTCCCCACAAGCAGGGCCGTCAGCAGCCCGCCGATCGCGCCGGCGACCACGCTCAGCTCGAGCGGCAGCCGCAGACGCGCGAGCATCAGCCCGGTCGTGTACGCTGCGACCCCGAGGAACGCGGAGTGCCCGAGCGACAGCACGCCCGCGTGGCCGAGGAGCACGTCGTACGCGAGCGCAAAGAGGCCGAAGACGAGCACCTCGGTCAGCAGGCCGAGATAGAACGGCGTGTAGTCCGCGTAGAGCGGCGCCGTCGCCAGGACCGCGGCCGCGAGCAGGAGGCCCTTCACTCCTCGGAGATTCCCTCCTGGCCGAACAGCCCGCGCGGCCGCACCAGGAGCACCAGCGCCATGGCGAGATAGATCACGACGTCGGCGAAGACGTCGTAGAGCATGCCGGTCAGCGCGAGCGTCTCGCCGATGAGCAGCCCGCCGGCCACGACGCCGAGAAACGTCCCCATCCCGCCGACGACGGTGACGATGAAGCACTCGATCAGCACCAGCGCGCCCATCTCGGGCGCCACCGCCACCAGCGGCGCGGTGATCACCCCGGCGAAGGCGGCCAGCGCCGCACCGATGGCGTAGGTCGTCGTCCACGTGCGGGCCACGTTGATGCCGAGCAGCTGAACCATGAGGTTGTCGCTCGTGCCGGCGCGGATCACCAGCCCCAGGTTGGTGCGATTCAGCAACAGCCACATCGCGGGCAGCAGCAGCGCGGTCACGACCAGGATGAACACGCGATACGTGTGGACCTCGGTGGCGCCCAGCTTGAACAGCGAGCCGCTCAGCTCGTGCGGAACCGCGAACGGCTTGCCCGGCCGGCCGAACAGCATGCGCACGACGTCGGGGATCATGATGGCGAGACCATACGTGACCAGAACACCGGCGAAGTTCGCGTTGCGCGTACCGTAGATCCGCTTCAGCACGCAGCGCTCGACGACGACGCCGACGAGCCCGACGGAGAGCGGCGCCATGAGGAGCGCGAGCCAGAAGTTGCCGGTCAGCTGCACGGTGAGCCAGCCGGCGTAGGCGCCGAGCATGTAGAAGATCCCGTGGGCGAAGTTGATGATGCCCATGAGGCCGAACACGAGCGACAATCCGAGGGCGACGAGGATCAGGATGCAGCCGTTCACCAACCCGATGAAGAGCTGCGTGTACCAGATCTCGAGCGGATACCCGAACAGCGTCAGATCTGCTGGCTCAGCGGCTTCTTCGGGTCGAACCCCTCGCTCTCGCACGACTCCGCGGTCAGCTCACCGCTGACGGCCTGGACGATGTCGAAGAAGTCCCACTCGTTCTTCATGGCCGAGGCGGACTTGCCCTTGCCGAGGAAGACTTCCTGGATGTTCACGTGGTCACAGGCGCGGATCTGCTCCGGCCCTTTCAGGTACTGGAACTTGCGGCCCTCCAGCGCGCGCGTGAGCTTCTCGGTGTCGAGCGACTTGACCTCCTTCGCCGTGTCGAGCAGCACGCGCACCGTCGAGTAGGTGGAGGCGGTGTAGCCGCCCGGGGCGCGCTTGCGCAGCGCGAAGTGGCGATCGTAATAGCGCTTGGCCGCGGGGTACTTATCCCGGAGCGACCAGTACCACGGCATGCCGGAGTAAAAGTTCTCGTAGACGCCCTTGCCCGCCGCCTCGGCGAACGTCAGCTCCGTGATGGAGTGGATCACGGAGGCCTGGCGCGCGAGGCCGAACTCCTGCACCTGCTTGGCGCACGCGACCTGGTCGGCGGCCCACGTCGTGATGAACACGACGTCGGCCTTGGCGGCCGCGACCTTCGGCAGGAACGGCAAGAAATCGCGGGTGCCGAGCGGCGCCCACGTCACGCCCGTCCACTCCGCGCCGACCTCCTTGGCCACGATCGAGTATGCGCGCTCGAACATCTGCGGCCAGGAGTAGTTGTTCGCGAGCATGTGCCATTTCTTGCCCATCTTCTGCTGGTTCACGAAGTGGGCGGCGGCCGCTGCCGTCTGGTAGGGCGAGAGGTTGTTGCCGAACTGGTACTTGCACATCTTGCCCTTGACGGTGAGGAAGTTCTGGCCGAAGAAGCTGACGACGACTTCGTTCTTGCACCCGACCTCCGCCATCGCGATGCCCTCGAAGCCGACGATCGCGCCCACCAGGAACGGCGCCTTCTCGACCTCGATCAGCTCGGTCGCCTTACGCTTGGCGACCTCGGGCTTGAACTCCGAGTCGCGGACGACCATCTCCACCTTGCGGCCCATCACGCCGCCGTCGGCGTTCACGTCCTCGACGGCGATCTGCGTGGCCGCCAGCATTTCCTGCGCTTCGAGCGCCATGGGGCCCGTCATCGGGACGACGACGCCGAGCTTGATCGGCTGCTGGCCGAGTGCGAGGCGATTCACGAAGGGAAAGCCGGAAACGGTCGCGGCGGCGCCGGCGCCGGCGAGGCCTTTCAGGATGGTACGTCGCGTCATGGAACGTCCTCCCGTTGATGGCGGTCCGAGGCGCGTTACGTATAGCACGCGGCTTGACAGATGACCACGAACGTTTGATAGAGGCATATGCACGTCGGTCTGATCCTGGCGCTCACCATCCGGGGCCTCGCCCTCACCTCCTACGACGACATGCGGCGCGTGGCCGCGCAGGCGGAGGCTCTCGGCTTCGACTCGATCTGGCTGTGCGATCACTTCCTCACGCTGGCTCCCGAGACATACGTGAGCGACGCGGGCCTCTCGCGCGAGGGAGTGCCGACGGAGACCGCCGGCGCACGCTCGATGCCGCTGCTCGAGTGCTGGACGACGCTGTCGGCGCTGGCCCGCGACACCGAGCGGCTGCGCCTCGGCACGAGCGTGCTGTGCAACTCGTACCGCCTGCCGTCGGTCCTCGCCAAGATGGGCGCCACGCTGGACGTCATCAGCGGCGGGCGGCTCGAGCTCGGGCTCGGCGCTGGCTGGTTCGAGCGGGAATATCGCGCGTACGGCATCCCGTTTCCGCGTATCGGCGAGCGGATCGAGCAGCTCGACGAGGCGGTCGAGATCATCCGGCGCATGTGGACCGACGCGACGCCGACGTTCACCGGTAAGCACTATGCGATCGACGATGCGATCTGCGATCCGCCGCCCGTGCAGCGCCCGCGCCCGCCGATCTGGATCGGCGGGGAGGGCGAT
>DASTCJ010000072.1:0-7103 GCA_035605575.1 Candidatus Methylomirabilota bacterium | reverse complement strand
GAGGGGCCGTCCGAGCCCGAGCCGCTCGCGCGAACACTCGATGCGCCGCTCGGAACGCTCGAAGATCTGCTCGAGGATTTCGTCGCGGCAAAGATCCTCGTTCGGACGACCGAGCCCGACGGCGTGCTGCTGGCTCGCGCCCCGGATCAGCTCACGGTGGTCGACGTGCTCGATGCGATCCGCGAGCCGCCCGCCTCGTACGACGTCGATCCGGTCGTCGTCCCCGGCCCGGTGGCGGCAGCGCTCGGGCGCCGCGACGACGTCGTGCGCGGCGCGCTCGGCTCCGTCACGCTGCGCGCGCTGGCGAGCGCCACCGACACCTGGTCCGCCGAGGGCGGCCAGCACGGCGGCCCCGCCGAGCGTCGGGCCGCCTGATCACCCGCGCTCAGTCGCCGGCGGCGGGTCGGAGCACGGAAGCGGCCCGCGCGGACGCGAGATGCTCCGCGAGCGCTTCGTAGGCCGCCGGCTCGAACACGACGCCGACGTGCGAGCCGGGGACCTCGACCACGCGCATGCTCGCGGGATCGGCCTCGTATCGCCAGTCCGCGACGCCGTCGCCGGGCACGACGACCGCGAGCTGCGGAACGCCCGCGGGCAGCGGCGTCGCGACCGCGCGGACGGTCGGGCACTGACACGCGAGCGTCACGCACTGCGGGAAGACCGTCGAATCGCGCCACCAGTGGACGAGCGCGCGCACGACGAGATTGCTGACCCGCACGCTCGGGTGCACGCGCAGTCCCCGCAACGGCGTGGCCAGCGTGGCCACGGAAGCCACCAGCTCGGGCGCGCGCGCCGCCACAGCGCGGGCGAGGACGCCACCCAGGCTATGGCCGATCAGGTGCACGCGCGCGCCGCTGTCGTGGCGAGCGCGCGCGGCCTGCGGGATGATTCGATCGGCCAGCGCATCCAGGCAGTCGGCGTTCCAGCCGATGTCGGCGATCCGCGCTCGATAGCCGAGTCGCCCGAGCCACGCCTGCATGGTGCGCAGATACGTCGGCTGCGTGAGAAATCCTTGCACGAGGACGACGGCGGCGCCATCGCCGCGCGGCACGCCATCGCCGCGATATACCGGCGAGCGTCGCAGACGTAGCCACTGCATGGGCGCCAGCGTCTCGCGCCAGCCCGGTGTCCACGCGGTCCTGATATCTTCGTGCATGAATCCGGAAGGGCCGGGCTCGGTCCTGAAATAATGTCGGGTCGCGTACAACCGGGCGGCCGCCGCCGCCGTCACCGTTGCGGCCCCCCACCACGCGTGCCGTCTCTGGATGATCATGCGGCGGGGAGCCTCGCAAAGGAGATGCCGTCGGCCGGACGTTACTCTGGCGGCTATCCGGGGACGCCGTGTGGTGTTCGTGCGGCCGAGCGTCCGCCGGCTTCACCATCCGCCGATCTGCGGATCGACGGCACGGGCTCAGGATAGCGCGCAAGGCGCTTATAGTCAGGCCATGGGAGCGCTGGCCTGCGGGCTCGTCGACACGGTCCTGGCCCTCGCGGTCGTCGCCGCGTTCGCAACGGCGCCCGAGGCCACCGAACCGGTGTGGGAGGCATTGCGCCAGCCGGGCGCCGTCGTGATCGTGCGCCACAGCTATGCTCCGGGCGCGTTCGATCCGCCCGACGCGCGGCTCGAGGATTGCTCGACGCAGCGCAATCTCGATGCGGCCGGTCGCGCGCAGGCGCGGCGCATCGGCGAAGCGTTTCGAGCGCACGCCATCGCCGCCGGCACCGTGCTGTCGAGCCCGCGCTGCCGGTGTCTCGACACGGCGCGGCTCGCCTTCGGCACGGCGGAGTCGTGGTGGCCGCTGCAGGGAGCGCTCCAGGATGCGAGTCTGCGGCAGCGGCTCGTCGGCGAGATCCAGGCACGGATCGCCGCGCATCGCGAGGGCCCGCCGCTGGTGCTCGTGACCCACGGCAGCGTCGTGACCGATCTCACCGGCCTCGACGTGCGTATGGGCGCGTTCGTCGTGCTGCGGCTGGCGACGGACGGCCGACACGTGGTGGCCGGACAGCTGTACGTCGACTGACGTTCCGGGCTGGCGGAGGCCCGGTACAATTCGTGCAAGTCATGGGTTGGATCGACGCGCACTTCGACGTCCTCATCGATCATCTGCTGCTCGTCGTCTTCGCGGCCTTCATGATCGAAGCCGCCGGCGTGCCACTGCCGACACGCATCTTGCTGATCGTCGCCGCGACAGTGGCCGACCGAGGACAGCTGCCGGGTCTCGTGGCGGCGACCGCGGCCGGCTCGCTCATCGGCGATCACGTCCCGTACGTGGCCGGCGCGCTGACGGGGCCGCGGATCCTGACGCTGTACTGTCGGCTCACCCTCGGCTCGGAGCGATGCGTCGAACGAACCGTGGCGTACTTCAAGCGGTTCGGTGTCGGCGCCATCATGCTGAGCCGCTTCTCGCACAGCGTGCGATTGTTCGCGTCGGCGCTGTCCGGCTGCGGCCATATCACGTACTGGCGGTTTCTCGTCTTCGACTTCATCGGCACCGTGCTGTATGCCTGCCTGTGGGTCACCGTCGGCCATCTGGTCGGTGAGCGGGCGGCGGAGCTTTTGGCGCGTCACGGGACGGCGCGTGTGCTGCTGCTGCTCGGGCCGCTCGCACTCGCGACGCTGCTGGGGTACCGGCTCTGGCGACGGCGCCGCTACGGCGCGGCGAAGGACACCGTGCTGCGCGCGGAGGGCCCGCAGTGCGCTGGACAACCACCGCGCGATGTGCGATCACCGACGCTTCGGAGGAGACCACCATGACCTCGTCGCTCGTCACGTACGCCGCCGACGGCCGCGTCGGCATCGTCACGCTGAACCGTCCGGACAAGCTCAACGCCATCAGCCCCGAGCTCAAGCGCGAGCTCGTCGACCGGCTGCACGAAGCCGATGGCGATCCCGCCACGAGCGTGGTGGTGCTGCGTGCGGAAGGCCGCGCGTTCTCGGCCGGCTACGACATCGGACCGAGCCCCGCGCGTGCCTCGCGGAAGGGCAACGCGCTGGCGTGGCACGCCTCGCTCGCCGACGACGTCGCGCTCGAAATGACGCCGTGGAACATGAAGAAGCCGGTGATCGCGTCGGTGCAGGGGCACTGCCTCGGCGGCGGCTGCGAGCTGACGATGCTGTGCGATCTGACCATCGCCGCCGACGACGCGCTCTTCGGCGAGCCCGAGATCCGCTTCTCCAATGTCGGGCCGGCGCTCGTGATGCCCTTCGTCATCGGATTCAAGCGCGCGCGCGAGCTGCTCTATCTCGGTGATCCGATCGACGCGAAGACGGCGCTCGCCTACGGGATGGTGAACCGCGTGGTGCCGCGCGCCGAGCTCCAGAGCGCGACGCTGAAGGTCGCCCGGCGCATGGCCCTCATGTCGCCGGAGGCGCTGGCCGCCACGAAGCTCGCCATCAATCGCGGCGCCGAGAGCGCCGGCTTTCGCGCCGCCATCCACGCCGGCCTGGACATCCTCGCCCCGCTCTATGCCGCGCGCACGGAGGTCGGCACACGGTTCGACGAGATCCGGGAGAAGGAAGGGCTCGGCGCCGCCCTGCGCTGGCGCGCCGCGCAGTTCGCCGAGTAGACGATGCAGTGTCCGCGCTGTCGATCGGACACCGATCCGAGCGCGCAGTTCTGCGAGGAGTGCGGCGCCAGGCTCGAGCGTAGCTGTCCGGGATGCGGCCAGCCGGTCGCCCTCGGCAAGAAATTCTGCCGGTCATGCGGCGCCGCGGTGCCCCCCGGCTTCCAGGGGCCCGGCCGGGCCGGCGTGGAGCTGCCGAAGCATCTCGCCGAGCGAATCCTCACGTCGAAGGCCGCACTCGAAGGCGAGCGCAAGCAGGTCACCGTGCTGTTCGCCGATCTGAAGGGCTCGATGGAGCTGCTCGCCGAGCGCGATCCCGAGGAGGCGCGCGCGATCCTCGATCCGGTGCTGACGCGGATGATCGACGCCGTGCACCGCTACGAGGGCACGGTGAACCAGGTGATGGGCGACGGCATCATGGCGCTGTTCGGCGCGCCGCTCGCGCACGAAGATCACGCCGTCCGCGCCTGCTACGCCGCCCTGCGCATGCACGACTCGATCGCGCGCTGCACGGAGGAGCTGCGCCGCACCCACGGCATCGAGCTGCGGATCCGGGTCGGCATCAACTCCGGCGACGTCGTCGTCCGCTCGATCGGGAGCGATCTTCGCATGGACTACACGGCCGTGGGCCAGACGACCCATCTGGCCGCCCGCATGGAGCAGCTGGCGCCGCCCGGGGCCACGCGACTCACCGATCAGACGGTGCGGCTCGCCGAAGGTTTCGTGCACGTGCGCTCGCTGGGCCTGGCGCCCGTCAAGGGCCTCACCGCGCCGGTGCCCATCTTCGACCTCCTGGGGGCGGCCGCCGCGCGCACGCGGCTACAAGCTGCCGGCGCGCGCGGGCTCACGAAGTTCGTCGGGCGCGAGAGCGAGCTCGAGCAGTTCCGGCAGGCGGCCGAGCAGGCGCGCCATGGCCGCGGACAGGTGCTCGCCGTGCTCGGCGAGCCCGGCGTCGGCAAGTCGCGCCTCTTCTACGAGTTCCGCCATTCGCACCGCACGCAGGGCTGGCGCGTCCTCGAGGCGAGCTCGGTCTCGTACGGCAAGGCGACCGCGTTCTTGCCGGTCGCCGACCTGCTGCGCGCGTATGTCCGCATCGATGATCGGGACGACGTCCGGAGCATTCGCGCCAAGGTGACGGGCAGCCTGCTCACGCTGGACAAGAGCCTCGAGGACGCCGTGCCGGCGGCGCTGTGGCTGCTCGACGTGCTCGAGCCGACGGACGCGTTTTTCACGCTGGAGCCGGCCCGCCGGCTGCGCGCGGCCGTCGACGGCGTGAAGCGGTTGCTCCTGCGCGAGAGCACCGTCCAGCCGCTGCTGCTGATTTTCGAGGACCTTCACTGGATCGACGCCGAAACGCAGTCGGTGCTCGACAGCCTCGTGGAGAGTGTGCCGACGGCGGCCGTGCTTCTGGCCGTGAACTATCGTCCCGAGTACCGCCACGGCTGGGGCAGCAAGACCTACTATCGCCAGCTGCGCATCGATCCGCTGTCCGCCGACACCGCGGACACTCTGTTACGCACGCTGATCGGCGACGATCCCGCCGTCGACGCGCTGAAGCGTCAGCTCATCGCGCGGACGGAAGGCAACCCGCTCTTTCTCGAGGAAAGCGTGCGCACGCTCGTGGAGACCGGACTCCTCGCCGGCGAGCCGGCGGCATATCGGCCGACGAAAGCCACCGACGCGATCCAGGTGCCGCCGACCGTGCAGGCCATCCTCGCCGCGCGCATCGACCGACTGCGGCCCGAGCTGAAGCGCGTGCTGCAGGCGGCGTCGGTCGTCGGCAAGGACGTCTCGATCGGCCTCCTGGAGTCGATCGCGGAGCTGCGCGGCGATGCGCTCCAGCGCGCGCTCGCCGAGCTGCAGGCGGCGGAGTTCCTGTACGAGACCCAGCTCTTCCCGGATCTCGAATTCACCTTCAAGCACGCGCTGACCCACGAGGTCGCGTACGGCAGCATGCTGCAGGAGCGTCGTCGCGAGCTGCACGGCGCCCTGCTCGGCGCCATGGAGCGCGCCCACGCGGATCGCCTCGCGGAGCAAGTCGAGGTCCTCGCCCATCACGCGGTGCGCGGCGGGATCCGCGACAAGGCGTTGCGGTATCTGGTCGAGGCGGCGCACAAGGCCCGCGGTCGCTCGGCGGTCCGCGAGGCGGTTGCGTTCTTCGAGGCGGCGCTGGGCCTCCTCGACGAGATGCCCGAGACCGCGGACAATCTCTCGCGACGGCTCGACATCCTGATCGACTTCGGACCGGTCGTCATCATGGTGCGCAGCGCCGCGGCGCCCGAGGTCGAGGACATCTATCGCCGTGCGCTCGCGCTCGTCGAGCGCCTCGCCGACGACTCGCGTCGGTTCCCGGTGCTGTGGGGCCTGTGGTTCGTGCTCTACACGCGCGGCAGCTACAGGCCGGCGCTCATGGCCGCCGAGGAGCTGCTCGCGATGGCGCAAGGCGGTGACGACACCGGGCGGCTGGTCGAAGCGCACCACGCGTTGTGGCCGACGCTCCTGGCGATGGGCCGGAGCGCGGCGGCCGTGCCGTACATGGAGCAGGCCATCGGCCTCTACGAGCGCGACCGGCACGCCGGACAGGCGTCCCTCTATGCCGGTCACGATCCCGGCGCCTGTTGCCGCTATCAGCTCGGCGCCGCCTGGTGGCTGCTCGGCTTCCCCGACCGGGCCCTCGCCTCCGCGCGTGACGCCGCGCAGCTCGCCGAAGAGCTGAAGCATCCGATGACGATAACCACGACGCTCTGGTTCGTGGCATGGGTCCAGTACCAGCGCGGGGAGCGCGAGCACGCCGCCGAGTCCACGAACCGGCAGCTCGCGCTGGCGCAGGCGCACGGGTTCGAGCACTGGATCGACTCGTCCCTGCTCATCCCCGTGGCGGCGCGCAAGGCCACGCCGCAGACGGGGGCCGCGCTCGACGACCTGCACCGGCGGCTGATGGCGGTCAGAAGCGCGGCGTGGCGTCGCGTGTTCTGTCTCTGTATTCTCGCCGAGCTGGCCATGAAGGCCGGCGACGCGGCCCGCGCGCGCCAGTTCATCGGCTCGCTGCGGCAGGAGGACCGCGAGGCCTTCTGCGCGCCGGAGATCTACCGCATCGAAGGGGAGATCCTCCTCGTCGAAGGCGCCGTCCTCGAGGGCGAGCGGCGACTCCACGAGGCGGTCGACCTGGCGCGCCAGCGCGGCGAGAAGTCCCTCGAGCTTCGCGCCACCCTGAGCCTGGCGCGCTTGTGGCGAGAGCAGGGCAAGCCGGTCGAGGCGCGCGGCCGGCTGGCCGACGTCTACGGCTGGTTCAGCGAGGGCTTCGACACGGCGGATCTCGTCGCCGCGCGGTCGCTGCTCGACGAGCTTGCGCCGTGAGCTCCTTCGCCGACTCCCGCACGCGTGCGGCGCGCGAGGGTTTCGGACAGCCCGTACGCCGCCTCGAGGACCGGCGCTTCGTGACGGGGCGCGGCATCTTCAGCGACGACGTCAACGTGCCCGGGCAGGCGCATGCGGCCTTCGTGCGCTCGCGCCACGCGCACGCGCGCCTCGTCGGCATC
>DASTCJ010000055.1:0-10238 GCA_035605575.1 Candidatus Methylomirabilota bacterium | reverse complement strand
GCGCTCCTCGCCGAGGCCGAGGATGATGCCGGACTTTCGCGGCATCGTCGGCGCGCTCTCGCGCGCCTGCCGGAACAGGTCGAGCGTGCGCTCGTAGCGGCCGCCGTGACGTGCCCGCTTGTACAGCCGTGGCACCGTCTCCGTGTTGTGATTCAGGATGTCAGGGGCCGCGGCCATCACCGTCTGCAGCGACGCGCGGACGCCCTGGAAATCGGGAACGAGCACTTCGACCCGGCACGACGGCGCATGGCGCCGAACCGCATTGATCGTCGCCGCCCAGTGCGCAGCCCCGCCGTCGGCGAGATCGTCACGGTTCACGGACGTGATCACGACGTATTCGAGCGCGAGATGCGCGATTGTGCGGCCGATGCGCTCGGGCTCCTCACGGTCTTCCCAGGTCGGCCGTCCGTGCGCGATCGCGCAGTAGCCGCAGTTCCGTGTGCAGATATCGCCGAGAATCATGAAGGTCGCGGTCGCGTCCTCCCAGCACTCGCCGATGTTGGGACAGCGTGCCTCCTCACAGACCGAGTGAAGATTCGCGGTTCGCATCAGCATCTTGAGGCGCATGTAATTCGGACCACCGGGCGCACGCACCTTGAGCCATGCCGGCTTCCGGACAGAAGTCGCTGCGTTCGCGTCGAATAACGGAAGCGCAATTCTCGCTTTCAAAACCTCATCATTATGCCACGCCGAGTTGGGGGCCGCACGAGCGCCGACCGCGCATCGGCAGCACCGGCTGGCATATCCGTTGCTCTGACGATGCCGCCGTAGCGCAGTCAGTGCGCAGTCTCCGAAGGAGGTTTCGATGAGCACGATCATGGCAATGTTTTCTCTGCTGCTGGCGATGGCGCTGGCGGTCGGCCCGCTCGGGGTCGGCATCGCGAGCGCGCATGGCAGCGGCAACGGCAGTAGCAGCGGCAGCAGCTCGGGCACGTCGGGCGGCGGTAGCAGCGGCGGAGGGTCTGGCACGTCGGCGAGCGGTGACGGCACCGCCGGCACCGCTGGCGGAGCAGCCTCGGGCGGGCCATCCGGCGGCGCGGCCGCCGGCGGCAGCGCGGGTGCCACCGGGACGGGTGACACCGGCGCTGGCCCTTCGGCGGCCGGTGTGACGGGCGCCTCCGGCTCGCCCTCGACGAGCGGCAGCCCGAGCGCGAGCCCGGGCGTTGGCAATCCTTCAACCTCACCATCGGCCTCGCCGCGCCTCACCGGGCCGGCCGCGGCACCGGCGGCTGTCGCACCGGCGGCGAGCCCGTCGATGGTCGGCCAGCGCATGGTGACCGGTCAGGTGACGCAGGTCGACCACACGACGGGCGTGTTCACCCTGAAGACGCCGGACAGCCGAACGCTCGACCTGCGAGCGCAGCCGTCGGCGGTGGCCGGGCTGAACCCCGGCGACACCGTGACGGTGCAGATCACCGCGCCGGCACGGTAGCTCGCTCGCCACGAAGCGACGGCGCGGCCCGCCGCGAAGCGGGCCGCGCCGTCGTGTTCGGAGCCCGCTCGTTAGGGCCGCAGGGTCTTCCGGATGCTACTCACGTGCTCGTCGATGTGATTGATGAGAATGCCGGTCACGATCGCCTCGACGTTCATCGGTGGGGCATCGGCGAGGACCTTGCCGGTCTTCTCGAGCTCCGCGTCGCTCAGGCCCCGCACGATGGCCGCCGCCGCGCCCGCGTTCGTCCTGTGCAGCGCGAGCGTCTCGCTCTTGGTGCAGCCGGCCTGCTCCTTCGCGTGCTGTGCGTTCATTTGGTTCAGCATGTCGAGCGTGAAGTGCGGCATCGGCTGTCCGGAGGCGACGGTCTTGACGATGCGTGAGATGCCCTCATGCCCGGTCGCGACGTGGTGGGCGACTACACCGACCGACCACTTCTCGGCGGCCGTGACCGTCTTCCACTCGGCGTCGCTCAGCTTCTCGATCAGCGTGGTCGCCTCCTGCACCTTGGCCTCGAACTGCTTCGCCAGCGCTTCGCCTTTTGCTCCCATGACTCCTCCTCATCGAACACAATGGATGGCAGGGGTACGCATTAGACGACGTGTCCGCGGCGAACGGTGCCGGGGAAAAGAAAAATCGTCAGTGACGAAGATGGTGCCGAAGGGGGGACTCGAACCCCCACGGGTTGCCCCACACGCCCCTCAAACGTGCGCGTCTGCCAGTTCCGCCACTTCGGCTCGGGACAGCGACGAAGTATACCTCAACGCCTGCGGCCACCAAACCGTCCGACGCTCTGCCGCAGCCGCGGATCGAGGGCGTCGCGGATGCCTTCACCGAGCAGGTTGTACGACAGCACCGTGATCAGGATCGCGAGGCCGGGATAGAGCGACTGCCACCACGCGAGCTCGATGGCATCACGTCCTTCGTTCAGGATGTTGCCCCACGTCGCGTAGGGCGGCCGCACGCCGAGCCCGAGGAACGACAGTCCCGACTCGGTGAGGATCGCGGCCGGGATGCCCAGCGTCATGGCGACGAGGACCGGGCCCATCGCGTTGGGCAGGATATGGCGCCAGATGATCCGCGTCGCGCTCGCGCCGATGGATTGCGACCACAGCACGAACTCGCGCTCCTTCAGGGCGAGAAACTCCGCGCGCACGAGCCGCGCCACGCCCATCCATCCGGTGAGACCGATGACGGCCATGATCGTCCAGATGGAGGGCGTCAGGAACGCGAGCACGGCGAGGAGCAGGAAGAAGCGCGGGAACACGAGCATGAGGTCGACCAGGCGCATGACGGAGCCGTCCACCAGGCCGCCGTGGTAGCCAGCAGCGGCGCCGAGCAGGATGCCGATGGCGGTGGCGATCCCGACGGACACGAAACCGACGGCGAGCGAGACGCGCGAGCCGTAGAGCATGCGAGAGAGCACGTCGCGCCCGATCTGATCGGTGCCGAGCCAATGCTGCTTGGACGGCGGCTCGAGGATCCGCTTGATGTCCGGCCGGTTCGGATCCCACGGCGCCAGCACCGGCGCCATGGCCGCCAGCACGACCAGGCAGGCGACGATGAGGCCGCCGATGAGCGCAAGCTTGTTGCGAACGAAGGCGCGCCAGAATGCGTGCATCCGCTCAGCGCCGTCCGCGACGGCCCACGCGGATGCGCGGGTCGACGAGGCTGTAGGTGAGATCCGCGATCAGGTTCGCGACCAGGGTGAGCGTCGACACGATCACCAGATTGCCCATGATGACCGGATAGTCGCGGGCGAACACCGACTGCACCATCAGCAGTCCCATGCCCGGGATGGCGAAGATCGTCTCGACGATCACGCTGCCACCGATGAGCCCGGGCAGGGACAGGCCGAGAATGGTGACGATGGGCATCAGCGCGTTGCGCAGGGCGTGCTTGCCGATGACCTTGCGCTCGTCGAGCCCCTTCGCCCGCGCGGACTGGATGTAGTCCTGACGGATCACCTCGAGCATCGACTGCCGCATGTAGCGCGAGAAGCCGGCCAGGCCACCGAAGGTGGCCACGGCGATGGGCAGGATGAGATGGCTCGCGAAGTCCCACTGCTGCCGCCAGAACGGCAGGTACTCCCACATCGGGTGGCGCAGCTGCGACATCGGCAGCCAGCCCAGGTGAACGCCGAACAAGATCTGCAGCAGGATGGCCAGCCAGAAGTCCGGCGTGGCGAAGCCGACGAAGACGAACAGCGTGGTGACCTTGTCGAAGGTCGAGTACTGATGGGTCGCCGACCGCACGCCGATGGGAATGGCGATGACGAGGATGATCAGCATCTCGATCAGATTCAGCAGCAGCGTCACGGGCAAGCGCTCGCGGATCTTGTCGAGCACCGGCCGACCGTCGGGCTGGAACGAGCGGCCGAAGTCGAGCAGCACGACGCGTTTGAGCCAGCTGAGGTATTGCACGTGCAGCGGCTGGTCGAGGCCGTACAGCTTGCGCATCTGCTCGACGGACTGCTGCAGGACCGGATCGTCGGCCCCGGCGAGCTCGGTGGGATCGCCCGGCGCGAGATGAATCACGAGGAAGGAGATGAAGGTGATGCCGATCAGGAGGGGGATCGCGAAGAACAGGCGGCGGACCGCGTAGCCGAGCAGCGGTCAGCCCGCCGTGTACCGCTGTAGCTGCCTGGGCACGAACCACTTCGTGAAGTTGAAGCTGATGCCGTTGGGCCCGGGATCGATGCCGTGGATCCGCGAGGACACCACCGGCAGCGCCTCGCGGAAGTAGAGAAAGACGATCGGCTGGTCCTCGGCCAGAATCTCCTGCAAGCGGTGATAGTACTGCACCCGCTCGGCCTGCACGCAGGCCATGCGGCCGGCTTCTAACGCGCGATCGGCGGCCGGGTTCGCATACCCGATGTGGTTCATCTGCTCCGGCGCCGTCTGCGAGGAATGCCAGATCACGAACTGATCCGGGTCGATGCCCGTCCCCCACCCGAGCACGATGGCCTCGAACCGCCGCTTGCGGATGTGCTCCTTGAGCAGCGCCGCCCACTCGATGATGCGGATCTCGACGCCGATGCCGAGCTCACGGAGCTGCGACTGGATGATCTCGGCGACCTTCTTGCGCTCGTCGTTGCCCTGGTTGGTGAGGACCTCGAACGTGAACGGCCGGCCGTCCTTGACGAGCAGACCGTCGGCGTTGCGCTCGGTCCACCCCGCTTCGGCCAGCAGCTGGCGGGCGCGCTCCATGTCGTAGGGATAGGTCTTCACGTGATCGGTGTAGGCCCACGTCCCCGGCTTGTACGGTCCCGTCGCTTCCTTGCCGAGGCCGAGGATGACGCCGTCGATCAGCTCACGCTTGTTGATGGCATGGGCGAACGCCTGCCGAACGCGCCGATCCGCGAAGCGCGGGTCACGCAGGTTGAAGCCGAAGTACGTGTAGGCGTTGCTCGGATAATGGAACTTGGCGTACGCCCGCGCGAACGCGGGGTAGTCGGTCTGCCGCTTGTACTGCAGCGCTGTCAGCGCCGCGGAGTCGACGCCCTTCGCCTTCAGCTCGAGGAAGGTGGTGGCCTGGCTCGGAATCACGCGATACACGACGCGCGACAGATTGGGCCGGCCTTCCCAGTAGTCAGGATTCGCCACCAGCACGATGCGCTCGCCGGCCCGGCGCGACACGAAGCGGTACGGACCGGTGCCGACCGGCGCGTTCCAGTTCTGCGGTGCTTCGCGGATGCGGCCCTCGCGCACATACGGCTCGAGCAGATGCCGCGGGAGAATCCACGTCGACCAGCTCGTGAGGGCTTTGGCGTACGGCTGGCGATAGTAGACGTGCACCGTCTGCGGGCCGTCGGCCTCGACCTTCTCGACGTCGATGTAGTCGGCCTTGTACGGGCTCGGCGTGCGGGGATCGACGATCGCTTGCCAGGTGAAGACGACGTCGTCGGCCGTGAACGGCTGGCCGTCGTGCCAGCGGACCCCCTGCCGCAGCCGGAACGTCAGCCGACGGCAATCCGTGCTGAACTGCCAGGATTCCGCCAGATCGCCCTCCGGGGCCAGATTCTTGTCGTAGCGCACGAGACCGCTGTAGATCAGCCCGCCCACGGCGTGTGACGAGCCGTCGCTGGTGATCGTCGGAATCAAGCTCGAGATGTCGCCGAGCAGCGAGTCGATGTAGGTGTCGCCATACGCGGGGGCCTCGGAGGCCGACGACGGCAGCATGGGTGCCGACTCGACGGCGCGATCGCCATCGCCGGCGCAGCCCGTGACAAGCGCGACGATCCCGGCCACCGCGACGAGCCGCGCCGTCTTCATGCGAGCATTCTCTCGTCTCCGATTACTTCGTCGACGGCGACGCCGGAGTCACCGGTACGGGCGCGGCCGGTGCCGCCGGAGTCGCCGGTGCGGGCACGGCCGGCGCCGGCGCGGGCTCACGCACGACGGAGGCGGAGCGACCGCCGCCCATGATCGCGAGCGTGAAGGACGTGATCGTGAACACGATGGCGATGGCGCCGGTGATCTTGCCGAGGACGGTCGGCGTGCCCATCGACCCGAAGACGGCCTGGCTGCCGGCGCCGCCGAACGCCGAGCCGATGTCGGCGCCCTTGCCGGCCTGCAGCAGCACGATGGCGATGATGGCCAGGCACATGAGCACGTGAATCACGGTGAGCGCGATGATCATCTACTCTCCCCTGGCGGCCCGCGCCGCCTTGCGCACGATGGCGATGAATCCCTGCGCGACGAGGCTGGCGCCGCCCACCAGCGCGCCGTCGATCTCCGCCTCGGCCGCAAGCGCGTCCACGTTGTCGGCCTTCACGCTGCCGCCGTAGAGAATCCGCATGCCCTGCGCCAGCTCTTTAGAGGCGAGCTCGGAGACGAGTCCGCGCAGGTAGCCGTGCACCTCCGCCGCCTGTGCGGGCGATGCGTTGACCCCGGTACCGATCGCCCACACCGGCTCGTAGGCGAGCACCACCTTGCCGAGCGCCCCGGGGTCGAGGCCGGCGAGGCCGGCACGAAGCTGTCCCTCGACGGTCGTGAACGTGAGGCCCTGACGGCGCTCGTCCGCGGTCTCACCGACGCACAACACGGGCGTCAGCCCATGGGCCACCGCGGCCGTGACCTTGCGGTTGATCTGCGTGTCGCTCTCGCCGAGCTCGCGACGGCGCTCGGAGTGCCCGGCGAGCACGAACCGACAGGCGAGGTCGACGAGCATCGGCAGCGAGATCTCGCCGGTGTGCGCGCCCGACGGCTCGTGATGGCAGTTCTGCGCGCCCAGCGCGATCGGCGTGCCGCTCACGACCTCGGACACGGCCGCCAGCGCCGTGAACGGCGGACAGACGGCGACCTCGACGCCGCGCGGTCGCTTCAGGCCATCGCGGATGCCGGTGGCCAGCGCGCGCGCCTCGGGAATCGTCCCGTGCATCTTCCAGTTGCCGATCACCAGCGGGGTGCGCATCACGGGGCGTCCGTCAGGGCCTCGACACCGGGAAGCGTGCGCCCCTCGAGAAACTCGAGGAACGCGCCGCCCGCCGTCGAGATGTAGCCGATGCGGTCGGCGACGCCGGCTATGTTCACCGCCGCGATCGTGTCACCGCCACCGATCACCGAGAACGCCGACGCCTCGACCACCGCGCGCGCCACGGCCAGCGTGCCGGCGGCGAACGGCGGCTTCTCGAACACGCCCATGGGACCGTTCCAGACGATCGTGCGCGCCGTCTTCAGCACGGCGCCGAACCGTTCGATGGTGCGAGGACCGATGTCGAGGCCCATCTGGTCATCCGGGATCTCACGGATGCCCACGGCGCGACCGGCCATGCTGTCGAGGCCGTCGGCGACGATGGCGTCCACCGGCAGCGTGAGCGAGACTCCACGGCGGCGCGCAGCCTCGATGGCCGCCCGCGCCGTCTCGATCCGGTCCGGCTCCACCAGCGAGCGGCCGACCGAATGTCCGAGCCCGCGCAAGAACGTGAAGGCCATGCCGCCGCCGATCAGCAGCGCATCGACCTTGCCGAGCAGGTGCTCGACGAGGGCCACCTTGTCCGAGACTTTGGCGCCGCCGAGCACGGCGACCAGTGGACGCTCGGGCGCTTGCAGAATCCGGCCGAGGGCGCCGAGCTCGCGCTGCATGAGCAGGCCGGCCGCCGCCGGCTGCAGGTGGCGCGTGATGGCCGCGATCGAGGCGTGCGCGCGATGGGCGGCCGCGAACGCGTCGTCGACGTAGCAGTCCGCGAGCTCCGCCAGCTGCCGGGCGAACCCGTCGTCGTTCTTTTCCTCCTCGGGATGGAAGCGAAGGTTCTCCAGCAGCAGCAGCTGCCCGGGCTTGAGCGCATGCGCCTGCGTGCGTACGGCGTCACCGACGCAGTCCGCGGCCAGCGGCACCGGACGCTGGAGCAGGTCGGCGAGCCGCTCGGCCACCGGATGGAGCGAGTACTTCGGATCGGGACCGCCCTTGGGACGCCCAAGGTGCGAGGCGAGAACGACCGACGCTCCGCCGTCGAGGGCGTGACGGATCGTCGGCAGCACGGCCGATAGTCGCGTGTCGTCGGCGACCCGCCCGCCGTCGAGCGGCGCGTTCAGATCGGCGCGGATGAAGACGCGCTTGCCGGACAGCGGGAGCTGCTCGATCGTGAGCTTCCGCAAATTAGAGCGTCTTGCCGATGAACTTGATGAGATCGCGCACCCGCGACGAGTAGCCCCACTCGTTGTCGTACCAGGCGAGCACCTTGATGAGGTTGCCGTCGACGAACGCGGTGGAAGGCAGATCGACGATCGACGAGTGCGGGTTGCCGTTGAAGTCCGCCGACACGAGCTCCTCGTCGGTGGCCGCGAGGATCCCCCGCAGGGCGCCGGCCGCCGCCTCGCGGAAGCCGTCGTTCACCGCCTGCGGCGTGGCCGGCCGCTCGAGCTCGGCCACCAGATCGACGACCGACACGTTGGCGGTCGGCACGCGGATCGCGATGCCGTCCAGCTTGCCCTTCAGCTTCGGCAGCACCAGACCGACCGCGGTGGCGGCGCCGGTGGTGGTCGGAATCATGCTGAGGGCGCCGGCGCGCGCGCGGCGCAGGTCCTTGTGCGGGAAGTCGTGGATCGGCTGGTCGTTGGTGTAGGAATGCACGGTCGTCATGAAGCCGCGCTTGATGCCGAACTTGTCGTCGAGCACCTTGGCCGTGGTGGCCAGGCAGTTCGTCGTGCACGAGGCGTTCGAGATGATCCGGTGCTTGGCCGGATCGTACGTCTTCTCGTTGACACCGAGCACGACGGTGACGTCGGGGTCCTTCGCGGGCGCGGTGATGATCACTTTCTTCGCGCCGGCCGCGATGTGCTTGCTGGCGGTGGCGGTGTCGCGGAAGATGCCGGTCGACTCCACGACGACGTCGACACCGAGCTCCTTCCACGGCAGCGCCGCTGGATCCTTGATGGCGCACACTCGGATCTCACGGCCGTTCACGAAGATCGCCTCGCCCTTGGCGGTGACCTCTGCCTTGAGGTTGCCGTGCACGGAGTCGTGCTTGAGCAGGTGCGCCAGCGTCTTGGCATCGGCCAGGTCGTTGACGCCCACGACTTCGATATCACTCGCCTCGAGCGCGGTGCGAAAGAAAACTCGCCCGATCCGGCCGAATCCATTGACGCCGACTCGAATGCTCATGGAAGCTCCTTTGGCTGGGATCAGCCGAAATTATACGGCCACTTACAATACACGGGCAACTGTGAGGACGCCGACGCTCCGAGCACCCGCCGCGCGCAGCGTGCGCGCGCACTCCGACACGGTCGCGCCCGTCGTGAGCACGTCGTCCACCAGCGCCACCGCGCGCTCGGCCACGCGCGCTGACGCGATGAAAGCGCCACGGACATTGGCCCGCCGAGCGGCGCCGTCGAGGTCGGTTTGCGGCGCCGTGTCGCGGGCGCGCGCAAGCCAGCGCGACTGAAGCGGGACGCCGAGACCGTGGGCGATGCGCTCGGCCACGAGGCGGGCCTGGTTGAAGCCGCGCGCGCGCTCGCGCGCGCGCGCCAGCGGCACCGGCACCACCGCGTCGACGGCCGGCAGTCGCGCCGCCCACTGCTCGAGCACGAGATCACCGAGGGGACGCGCCAGCGCCGCCTTCCTCGCGAACTTCAGCCGAGACACGGCCTCGCGGAGCGGGCCGGCGTAGACGCCGCCCGCGCGGGCCCAGTCGAAGGCGGGCGGCGCCATCGCGCATTCGCCGCAGCGTGTGTCACCGGCGGATGCCGCGGTCGCGTCGAAGACGTGAAACGGCAGCCCGCACGTCTCGCAGAGCGGCGGCGCGATCCGCGGCATGCTTCGCCAGCATTCGCCGCACAGCGGATCACGACGCCCGGGGCCGAGCGCGGTGGCACAGACGGGACACAGCGCCGGGAAGACGAGATCGAGCGCGGCCACCGCCCACTCGCGCATCGCGATCTATCGAAGCCCTGTGTTCGGCTTGAGCCGCCGGTGGCCTGTTCGAGCTGGGCACCGCGTCATGATGGGATCCCTGTTCTGCTTGAAGCGTTGGGGGCCTGTGTTCTAGGCGGGCACGGTGCGGCTCAGCGCGTCTGGCTGGGGCGGAGCGTGTTCCAGCGACGGCAGCCGCCGCAGCGGTCCTGCCAGCGCGATGCGATGGCGCCGCACGCCGTGCACCGGTGCGGCCAGTCGAAGGCGCGCGCGAGCCGCAGCGCGCGGCGGTATTCCTCGAAGGCCTCGCGCGTCTCACCGCGGCGCTCGAACACCGCGCCGAGGAACGCGTGGACGACCGGCAGGTCGGGCGCCCGGACCTCGAGCTTCTCGAACTGGTCGGCGGCCTCGTCGAGCATCTCGAGCTCGAAGTACACGCGCCCGAGCGCGGCGG
>DASTCJ010000177.1:0-19973 GCA_035605575.1 Candidatus Methylomirabilota bacterium | reverse complement strand
TGAGCGCGGTGGTCGTCGTCTTACCGTTGGTGCCGGTGATCGCGATCGTGTCGGACTCCATCGCGCGCCAGCCGAGCTCGAGCTCGCCGATGATCGGGACGCCGCGGGCACGCGCGGGCGCGAGCTGCGGGCCGCTGACAGGCACGCCGGGGCTGATCACCACGAGCGCGGCACCGGCGAAAGCGGCCGGCCCGTCCACGAGGTGCACGCCTGCGGCGGCGAGGGCCGCGACGTCGCGGCCGAGCGAGGCGACCGGCTTGGCATCGGTTGCTCGCACCTCGGCCTGGACAGACGAGAGCAGGCGCGCGGCCGCGATGCCGCTCTTCGCCAGTCCGACGACGGTCACCCGGCGTCCGGCCAGCGTTGCCAGCCACGTCCGTCCTCTCGTCGCCACGTCCGCCTCCTCCAGGAGCGCGATCACGCCCGGACGCCCGTCACCGCAGCTTCAGCGTGGTGAGCGCGAGCAGGGCAAGCGCAAACGACACGATCCAGAACCGCACGACGATCTTCGGCTCCGGCCAGCCGTTCAGCTCGTAATGGTGATGCAGCGGCGCCATGCGGAAGACGCGCCGGCCGGTGAGCTTGAAGCTCGCGACCTGCAGGATGACCGAGCCCGCCTCCACCACGTAGAGCCCGCCGATCAGGGGCAGCAGCAGCTCGGCCTTCGTGAGCACGGCCAGCATGCCGATCGAGCCGCCGAGCGCGAGCGATCCGGCGTCGCCCATGAACACCTCGGCCGGATGGCAGTTGAACCAGAGAAAGCCGATGGCCGCGCCGATGAGCGCGCCGCAGAACACCGTCAGTTCGCCCGCACCGCGGACGTTCAAGATCTTCAGATAGTCCGCGGCCCGGAAGTTGCCGGTCAGGTACGCGATGATCCCGAAGGCGCCGCCGGCCATCACGATCGGCCCGATGGCGAGGCCGTCGAGCCCATCCGTGAGGTTCACGGCGTTCGAGGCGCCGATGACGACCAACATCGCGAAGAGGAACCACCAGCTTCCCAGATGGATCAGCCAGCCCTTGAGAAAGGGAATGGCGAGCACCGGCTGCCAGTTCTCGGCCGGCTGCCACCACACGATCTGAAGCAGGGACAGCGACAAGACGACCTGCGCCGACATCTTGACGCGCGCGGGCAAGCCCTTGCGGGTGCGGACCTTCGTCCAGTCGTCCCACATACCGATGAGGCCGAAGCCCGCGATCGCGAGCATCGCCACCCAGATATAGCGGTTCCGCAGATTGCCCCAGAGAAAGCTCGATCCGAGAATCGCGATCAGGATGATCACGCCGCCCATCGTGGGCGTGCCCTTCTTGGTGTTGCGATGGCGCTCCGGCGTGTCCTCGCGGATCGTCTCGCCGCCGTGCTGCATCCGCTTCAGTCGGCGGATGAGCCACGGTCCGAGCATCAGCGAGATCACCAGCGCCGTGATCAATGCCATGAACGATCGGAACGTGAGGTACCGGAAGACGTTGAAGACGATGTTCTCGCGGGCGAGCGGGACGAGGAGGTAATACAGCATCCGTCATCCCCGCCGTCGCGCGACGAGCGCGTCGACCACGCGCTCCATGCGCATCCCCCGTGAGCCCTTGACGAGGACGACGTCGCCCGGCGCCAGCCGCTTCACCAGATGGGCGACGGCGTCCTCGTAGCTCTTGGCGTGATAGGCCTCGCCGATGCCGGCCGTGCGGGCGGCCTCGACGGCAAGCGCCATCGCGCGTCCGACGCCGACGAACTCGTCGGCGGGTAGCGCGGCCACCGCGCGCCCCACCTCGCGGTGCGCGTCGTCGGTGAGCGCCCCGAGCTCGAGCATGTCGCCGAGAACGACGACGGCCCGGCGGCCGCGCCGACGCGCCGACAGCATCTGCAGGGCCGCGTGCACCGACGTCGGGCTGGCGTTGTAGGTATCGTCGAGGATGGTCACGTCGCCGGCAACGACCCACTGCCCGCGCCGCGCCGCCGCGCGCGCCTCGCCGAGCCCACGCGCGATGTCCTCGAGGTCGAAGTCGAGCGCAACGCCCACCGCGGCCGCCGCCAGCGCGTTCGTCACGTTGTGGCGACCACCGAGGGTCAGCGTGACCGGCACGCGGCGCTCACCGACTTCGAGTACGAAGCGCAGCCCTGTCTCGCCATCGACGAGCTCGCCGGCGGCTCGCACGGTGGCCGTCCTGGCGACGCCGTAGGTGACCACGCGGCCGCGGCACTCGCGGGCCATCGAGGCCACGCGCGGGTCGTCGGCGTTGAGCACGGCCACGCCGTCGGTTCCGAGCGCGCGGACGAGCGCGGCTTTCTCCTCGCGCACGCCCTCGATCGAGCCGAGGAACTCGGTGTGGACGGGCGCCACCACCGTGACCACGCCGATCGTCGGATTTGCGATGGCGGCCAGCGCCGCGATCTCGCCGCGCTGATTGGTGCCGAGCTCGACCACCGCCGCCTGGTGCTCGGCACCGAGACGCAGCAGCGTGAGCGGCAGGCCCCACTGGTTGTTGAACGACGAGGCCGGCTTTAGCACGTTGAAGCGCGCGGCCAGCACCGCCGCCGTGAGCTCCTTCGCGGTGGTCTTGCCGATCGAGCCCGTGATGGCCACCACCGGCACCGGAAATTTCGCGCGATGCCACGCGGCCAGACGGCCGAGCGCGCGGGTCGTATCCTCGACGAGGACGGTGGGCACGTTGGCCGGCACGTCGTCGGGCAGCGCGTGCACGATCACGCAGGCGGCGCCGCGGCCGGCGGCCTCGCCGAGAAACGCGTGTCCGTCGAGGCGATGGCCGACGATGGCGAAGAACGCGTCGCCGACGATGAGCGTTCGTGAGTCGATCGAGACGCCGGTGACAGGGACGCTGAGGTCGCCTGTCACGAGCGCCCCATGGGTGGCCCGGACGATGTCCTGAACGGTAAAGGCGGGCATTGGCTTTGCTATCGCCGCCGCTCCGCGAGGAAGGCTCGCGCCATGGCGCGATCGTCAAAGGGCAGGATGTCGGCTCCTACGATCTGATATGTCTCGTGTCCCTTCCCGGCTATGACAATGGCGTCGCCGGCCGCCGCCCAAGAAAGCGCTGCAAAAATCGCCGCTCGTCTGTCAGCGACCATAGCATAGCGATCGGGCGCTGCACAGACTCTCCGCACGCCTTTTTCGATTTCTTCGATGATCGCGTCGGGATCTTCCGAGCGCGGGTTGTCAGAGGTGATCCAGACGCGATCGGCGAGTCGCGCGGCGATCTCGCCCATGATCGGGCGCTTCGTGCGATCACGGTCCCCGCCGCAGCCGAACACGACCCCGAGGCGGCCGGCCGTGATCTTCCGCGCGGTCGCGAGCACGCGCTCGAGCGCGTCCGGCGTGTGCGCGTAATCGACGATCACCAGGAACGGCTGCCCGGCCCGCACCTGCTCGAAGCGACCGGGCACGGCGCTCACGCCGCCGAGGGCGCGCGCGATCGCGCGCGGCTCGAGGCCCAGCCCGAGGCCCACGCCCACGGCACCGAGGAGGTTCATCACGTTGTGCTCGCCGATGAGCGGCGATTCGACGTCGACGCCACCGCGCGGCGTCTCCACGTGCATGTGGATGCCGTCGAGCGACGACGTGAAGCGCGCCGCCCGCACGTGGTTGGCCGCGCCGAGGCCGAAGCGCAGGACCTCGAGGTCGAGGCCGTCCACCATGCGGCCGCCCCACGGATCGTCTCCGTTCACGACGGCCGTGCGCCGGCGCTTGGGCGAGGCCGCCAGCAACTCGAAGAGCCGCCGCTTCGCGCGGCCGTATTCCTCGAGGCTGCCGTGAAAGTCGAGATGATCCTGCGTGAGGTTCGTGAAGACGCCGACGTCGAAGGCCAGGCCGTCGACGCGCGAGAGCGCCAGCGCGTGCGAGGACACCTCCATGGTGACGCCGCTCACGCCGCGATCGCGCATGGTGGCCAGCATGGCCTCGATCTCGAGCGCCTCCGGCGTCGTCTGCCCGGCCGGCCGCACCTCGTCGCCCACGACGTACTGGATGGTGCCGAGGATCCCGGTCGGGCCGGCGGGGCGCAGGAGCGCGTCGACGAGATACGACGTCGTGGTCTTGCCATTCGTGCCCGTGATGCCGACCAGCGTCAGCGCGCGCGAGGGATGGCCGTAGTACGCGGCGGCCAGGCGCGCCAGCGCCGGTCGCGTCGCCGGCACGAGGACCTGGGCCAGGGCGAGGCCCGGGACCGCCTCGCCTTCGGTCACCACCAGGCCGGCACCGCGGGCAACGGCGTCCGGGATGAACCGTCGCGCGTCCTGCTTGAAGCCCGGCACCGCCACGAAGCAATCGCCGCGCTCGACCTTGCGCGAGTCCGCCGTCAGGCCGTGCACCCTGGCCGGCAGGTTGCCGACCACGCGCTTGTCGGACAGCGCGTCGAGGAGGATGCTCACGCGAGACTCCGGCGCCATCTCACTGCACCGCCTCGCGTCCCGGCAACGACGACCGCTGCGCCACGCGCATGATCGCGGGGGACAGCGTCAACCGCGCGACGGCATCGTCGACGAGCGGCTCGCCCGGCGCCGGCAGCTGCTGCACCACGCGCCCGCGACCGGCAAGCTCGACGCGGACGCCGCGTGGCGTCAGCGCGGCCAGCGCTTGCCGGAGCGTCGAGCCGCGAAGATCGGGCATCACGCCGGCGGCCGCCGCCGTGGCGACGGACGCGAGTCGCGCGCGCGCGGCCGCCGGCGCCTCCGCGCCGCCACCGGTCACGATCTGGATTGGCGAGGTATCACGCGGCGCGACCTCGAGGTAACGGAGCACGGGCGCAGCGATGGCCGAGAAGATCGGCGCCGCCGCTTCGCTGCCCCACTTTTCGTTCTTCGGCTCGTCGAGCATGACGAGCATCACCAGGCGTGGATCGTCGACCGGCACGAATCCGGCGAAGGACAGCACGCCGGGCGCCCGCGAGTAGCGGTGCGTCGCCGGATCGAGCTTCTGCGCGGTACCCGTCTTGCCGCCCACCTCGTACCCGGGGATCGCGGCCAAGTGCCCGGTTCCCTCCTCCACCACCCTCGTGAGCATGCGGGTGAGCGTTCGCGCTGTCTCCGGCGAGATCACCTGTCGCACCGCGCGCGGCTCGAAGCGCCGCGTCTCGTGACCGTCGGCATCGAACTCGGCCTTCACGAGCCGCGGCTTCATCAGCGTGCCGCGGTTGGCGACGGCGCCGAAGGCGGCCACGATCTGGAGCGCGGTGACGGAGACTTCCTGTCCGATCGACATGGTCGGCAGCGACAGCAGCGACCAGCGCTGCGGATCGCGCAGCATGCCGCGGCTCTCGCCGGTGAGCCCGACGCCGGTCGGCGCGCCGAAGCCGAAGGCGGTCATGTACTTGTAGTAGCGCTCCTTGCCAAGACTCATGCCGACCTTCATGGAGCCGACGTTGGACGAGTTCTGCAACACCTCGGTGAACGTGAGCCAGCCGAACCGTTTCCAGTCGTGGATGACCGTCTTCGCAACCGTGAGCTGGCCGTTCTCCGCGTAGATGCGGTCGTCCGGCCGCACGATGCCTTCCTCGAGGGCGGCCGCGGCCATGATCACTTTGAACGTGGAGCCCGGCTCGAACGGATCGGTGATGGCGCGGTTGCGCCAGACGTCGCGCGACGGCACGTCGGCGAAGGCGTTGGGATTGAACGTCGGACGGATCGCCAGCGCGAGAATGTCGCCCGAGCGCGGATCCATCATCACGGCCATGGCCGCCTTGGCATTCGTGCGGCGGTAGGCCGCGTCGATCTCCCGCTCGGCCAGGTACTGGATGGTCTTGTCGATCGTCAGCATCACGCCGTGCCCGGGCGCCGGCGGCGCCAGCACGTGCTGCGCCACCACCTCGCGGCCGAGCGCGTCGCGTCCGACGATCGCCTTGCCCGCCGTGCCGGCCAGCGTGTCGTTCCACGCCCGCTCGATACCCTCGAGCCCGCCGTCGACGCCCTCGAAGCCGAGGACCTGCGCCGCCAGCTCGCGGTTCGGATAGAGACGCAGCGGCTCGTCGAGGAACCCGAGCCCGGGCTCGGCGAGGTCGCGGACACGCGCGGCGTCCGCGGGCGAAAGCTTGCGCTTCAACCACACGAACGAGCGCGATGAGGTCAGCGCGGCGTGGACGTCGCGCGCCGGCAGGTCGAGGATGGGCGCCAGCCGGCCGGCCACGCGCACGGGATCCCCGACCACGCGTGGCTGGACGAACAACGACTCTCCCGGCGTCGACGTCGCCAGCGGCGCACCATGCCGGTCCACGATCGGGCCGCGCGCGGCGTTGAGGACGACCGTGCGCGAGTACTGGCGCTCGGCCATCTGCGCGAGGTCCGCGTGCTTGACGATCATCAGCCACGCCAGCCGGCCGGTCACGCCCGCGAAGGCGATGACGAGGATGGCCGCGAGGATGAGCACGCGCGCCCGCAAAGCAACCGTCATGACTGTTGTAGCGACGGCCCTGTGGACGGCTCGATCCGTGGGTGGCCTGTCCTAGACGGTTGCCGGCTGCGCTCCGCGTTCACTGGGCTGTGGTCCTCTCATTCACTGACGCCACGCGGTTGCGCTGCGCGGCGGCGAGCCCGGTGGTGCCCGTCACGTACTCACGGGCGAGACGAACCTGGTCGCGCGCCGGCACGGTGAGGCCGAGCTGCCGCGCACGCTGCTCGACCCGTAACGGCGAGCGCAGCGTCGCCTCCTCGATCTCGAGGCGGCGGATGAGCGTCTCCGTGCGGCCGCGCTCGGCGCGCAAGGCGTCGAGCTGATAGGCCAGGTGCACCTGCTGGACGCGCAGGCCCACGACGCCGAGCGCGCTGCCCACGAGCACGGCCGCCATCGCGAGGGCGGCGCTCAGCGAGCGCCGCACCCGCGGATCGGCTTCCCGATGCAGTCTCTGTGGCTTCTTCACGCCGTCCGCTCCAGCACGCGAAGCTTGGCGCTCCGGGCGCGGGGATTGGCCCGCACCTCGTCGGCCCCGGGCGTCAGGGGCGACGGCTCCAGCTCCACATACGTCGCGGAGGCCAGAGCACGGAACGTTTGCTTCACGATGCGGTCTTCGCCCGAATGGAACGAGATCACGCCGAGTCGCCCGCCAACGGCGAGCAAACCGGGGATCTCCTGGAGCGTCTGGCGGAGCGCTCCGGTTTCGTCGTTCACCGCCATGCGCAGCGCCTGGAACGTGCGCGTGGCGACGTGAGTCCGCTTGGGCCACGCCCCGCGGGGGACGGCCGCGCGAACAGCGGCCACGAGCTCGGCCGTCGTGCGGAGCGGCCGGCGGCGCACGACGGCACGTGCGATGCGCCGCGCGTACCGCTCCTCGCCGTGCTCGTGAATGAGCTCGGCGAGAGCGGGTTCATCGAGATGGTTCAACAGGTCGGCGGCCGTGCGGCCGCGCGTGGGATCGAGTCGCATATCGAGCGGCTCGTCGCGCTGGAAACTGAAACCACGGCCGGACTCCTCGAGCTGATACGACGACACGCCGAGGTCGAGCAGCGCGCTGGCCGCCTCGCTCACGCCGTGCGCCCGCGCGACGCCGGCGGCGTTCCGGAAGTTGCCGTGCACGAGCCGCACGCGATCACCGAAGCTGGCGAGACGTGCGGACGCGCGGGCGAGCGCGTCGGGGTCGGCGTCGATGCCGAGCAGGCGGACGTCCTCGGCGCTCGTCGTCAGGATCGCCTCCGCGTGACCGCCCATGCCCACCGTCCCGTCGATCACCCAGCCCCCGCGTCGCGGTCGCAACAGCCACGCGACCTCGTCCACGAGGACGGGAACGTGAACCGCTAGACTCCGAGCGCCGAAAGCTTCTCGAACAGCGTCGGCAGCGCGTCGCCTTGCGTGCGCTCGTACTCGTCGAAGCGCGCGCGATCCCAGACCTCGAACATCTTTCGACCGCCGCCGAGGATAGTGACGTCCTTCTCGAGCCCGGCCTGCGCGCGGGTGTCCGGCGGAAGCAAGATTCGTCCGGCGCCGTCGAGCGTGATGTCCCGCGCGCGCGAGATGTAGAGCCGGCTCAGCTTGCGTACGTCCGGCGAGAACATCGACTGACTGTTCACCTTCTCTTCGATCCGTTGCCACTCCTCGAGCGGATGCACCTCGAGGCTGTGCTCGTTCGGTACGACGACGAGGCTCTCGCCGTACTGGGCCAGCGCGTCCCGGAACCTGGCCGGGACGCTGAGGCGCCCTTTCGGGTCGATCGTGTGCTGGTAGCGGCCTCGGAACATGGTTTATGGGGGCTAGTGGTCCATTTCATCCCACTTCGCCCCACTTGCGGGCGACTGTACATTTGTCAAAAAAGGGTGTCAAGGGAAAACCACGCGATTTTTTAGGGAGATGCGCTATGCAGGCGTTTGGCCGAGGTATGGTGGCCTCGGCCCTGTCGTCCACCTTCGCTGGTGGAAGAGGCCGCGTTACCTGCTGGACGAACTCCTCGGCCGCCCGTCGGCGACGGCCTCCAGATCGCCCATGCAGAGGAATGGACATCGCGCCTCGGCGGTAGCCCGGACGGGATCGGCCTCGAGGGCACGCCTGGCGGGGCCGACCGACACGAAGACGTGGGCGATACCCCCCTGCTCGAGCGTCTCGCCGAGGATGTCGGGCGGCGTCTGCAGGGTCTGGGCGTCAGGAGCGGGGGTGAGAAGGACGTAGCGCACGCAGCGATCGCGGGTGAACCACGGCAGCTCGCCGAGGGGATCGAAGCCCGGCGCCAGCGGCACGTCGAGCTCCATGAGATAACGAAGGACGCCGAAGTAGCCGGGCAAGGCGCCAGCGACACGGCCCGTGAGCGTGGGCAGCAGCCGGTTGTCGAAGTGCGGAGCGACAAGGGAGAGGCGCACGCGGCGACCCGGCACACCAGCGGCGTGGCGCAGCAGCGGGACGAGGCGAACCATCTGCGGCCCGGCCAACGCAAGGAGCGCGCCGTGCGCCCGCGAATTCCAACTGTCTGAAATCGCATACATCGACTGGTGACGGCAGATCGCATATCGGCCATCTGTTGTGCAGCGGCGCACATCAACGGTGCAGGCTCAGCGATTACGGAGTCGTATCCGGGTCGACATCGTCGTGTCCGGCGTGGCGGCATTCGCGCCGTCCGGGCCGATGGTCAGCATCACGGCAATCGTGCGAACGTCCTGCGGCACCGTCGTCGCCGCACCGTGCGCGTCGAGGTAACGAAGCTGGAGCGCGCGCACACCGTTGACGATCGGTTGAGCGCCGCCGCCGGCGTCGCGCCGGAGAATCGATCCGGCCAGCCGCCACGTCACCCGCTCGCCGCTCGTGGTGATCGCGCCGTCGGCGTCCAGATCCTGTTGCAGCACCACGCGCTGGGGCTCGGCGAGCGCCACCGCGTCGAATCCGGTGCCGCCGAACCCGGCCGCGCGGACGTCGGCCACCAGCCGCGCAAGCGCCACACGAGCGCTCTGTTGAGTTTCGGCCAGCGCGGCGCCCGTAGCCCACGCGCGCTGACCGTGCTCGAGCACGGTCAGCGCCGCCGTCGAGATCACGCCGATCAGGGCGAGCGTCACCAGGAGCTCGGCGAGCGTCATCGCCCCTACCGTCGACCGCGCGGCCGTCGGTCGTCAATGTCCGAAGGCGAATACGTCAGCGGCGCCGGGCGCCGGTGGATCTACCAGTGGAAGCCGATGCCGCCGTAGAAGAGGTGACTCGTCAGGCTGGCGCGGTCGCGGGCCGTCTCGGTGACGGGGAAACCCATGATGGTGCCCGACTGTTTGAAGTCGAACGAGAAGTCGTCGGTCGTGACGAATTTGTACTCCGCGAACAGCGCGATGTTGCGCGTGAGGAAGAACCGAACCCCGCCGAGCGCCTGCACGCCCGCGCGCACGTCGGTGTCCGAGATGTCCTTGTTCACGTCGAAGGGCGACGTCTGCGTCGACATTCGCGCGATGAAGGCACCGCCACCGACGCCGACAAACGGCTGGAGCCGACCGCGCGGATATCTAGCATCCGAGAGAAGCCGGAAGCGATACAGCAGATTCATCGTCACCGCGGTGACCTCGATGTCGGCGGACTGCAGCCGCAACCGCACGTCGCCGTTGAAGCCTGCCACGAGCCCGGTGAAGCTCACGGTTTGCGAGCCGACGTCCGGCTCGAAATGATAGACGTCGAGCTCCGCGCCGACGTTGCCGCCGAGCAGATCGCGCTCGAAGAAGTATCCCGCCTTGCCGCCGAACAGCACCGAGGTGTCGAACGACAGGTCTCGGGCACGACCGTTGACGAACGGCACGCCGTTCAGCTCGAGGTTGGTCCGGAGGTCCGTCTGCTCGGTGACGGCGGCGCCGACGTAGGCGGCCGCGTACGGCTCGGCCTCGGCAACGGCCGGCACCATGCACAGCGCGAGCAGCCACAGCAGCAGCCGAGCGACGGGCGTATCGATGGCGGGGCCTCCGGGTGAAGCTGCATAGATCTCAGCATTCCGGCTGCTGCGAAGTCAATTTCCCGGCACGCGACCGCGCGGCGGGTGCTGCACGCTTCGCGCGGCGGCGTCCGCGGCCCGGCCTCAGGTCCGCGTGATCAGCAGGCCACGGAGGTGAAACGCGAGCGAGCCCGGCGTGACGGCCGCCGTCGGCGTGCCCCCCGTGGTTGAAAGCGGCGCGTTGAGCAGCTGTACGACTTCCCCGCCCGCGAACTCGATGCCGGTCGTCAATGGCAGCGCAGTGGTCGTCTGCGGGGGAACGCACAGAGGCCCGGTCACCGTCGAGTCAGTCTGCGTCAGGGTACCCGTGCTCGTCGTCGTCATCACCGGCGTGGTCGCGGACGACGTGCCCGGCAGCCCGGAGGCGCCCTCGGTCGTCGTCGGCAACGTCGCGGACGGTCCCGACCCCGTGGCCGTGGTGTCCGTTGCGGCCGCGCTGGTTGGCCCGGTCGGCGTAATCACGGCGGCCGCGCCGCCACTGCGGTTCACGGCACCGCCGCATGCAGCCGCCGTGCCCGTATTCGTCACGAGGATGTCGGTCACGACGAGCACCACGCCCGCCGGGACGGTGAACGCGTCGACGGCCGCCGTGCCGGCCGGGACCGCACGGGTGATCTCGACGACGTTCTGAACCGTCGCGACACCGAGCGTTGCGGTGGCCGGCGCCGTGGTCGGGCTCGTCGCGGCCGGGGAAGTCGTTGTCGTCTGGGCGCTGAGCTGGTTGGCGGCGACAATGCCGGCGGCGGCGATGAGCGACAAGACGATCGCGAGCGGAGTCTTCATGGGCCCCTCCTGGGTGAGTTCGGGCCCGGGCGCTCGCAACCGTGGTGCCACCGACGTCCGGCGCGCTCGCCGGCGGTAAGTCTTACTTCGACCTCATGAGACCGGCGGCCGATGCTGCCGCCACGGTCGCGCGCGCTCGAACGCCGCGCACGCGCGCATGACGACCTGATCGTGGAATCGCCGGCCGACGATCTGCAGCCCGATCGGCAGGCCGTCCTTCGTGAACCCGCACGGCACCGAGGCCGCCGGCTGCCCGGTCAAGTTGAAAGGATAGGTGAACGGGATCCAGCCATACGCGGGCACCGGCCGCCCCGCGATCTCTGCCGGATTGTCGACACCCACCTTGAACGGCGGGCACGCGATCGTCGGTGTCAGGAGCAGGTCGTACTTCTCGAAGAACGCGCGCGGGTGCTGCCACCACGCAAGCCGATCGATCCACGCCTGGACGTACCGCGTGGGCGGCTGCCGCAGCGTCAGCTCGATGAGATGAAACAGCCCGGGATCGATGTCATGGCGCCGCTCCATGAACGGCGCCATGCGCGCCGCGATGCCGCCGCAGAAGATCAGCTCCCAGCACTCCTTGGGCGAGGGCCACTTCGGCTGCACTTCGTCGACGCGGCAGCCCATCTCGCGGAACGCCTTGGCGGCGCGCGCACAGGCCGCGCTCACCTCGGGATCGACGACGTCGGCATTGCCGAGATCGTCCGTGTAGGCGACGCGGAGGTTCTTCACGCCGCTCCCGAGCGTCTTCGTGTAATCGGCGCCGTCGCCGGGCAGCGAGTACTGGTCGCGCTCGTCGGGGCCGGCCACCACGTTCATGACCAGCGCCGCATCGGCCACCGTGCGCGTCATCGGCCCGATGTGCGACAGACTCCACGCACCGCTCGGCGGATGTGTCGGCACGCGCCCGTACGACGCCTTGAAGCCGAAGATGCCGGCGCAGGACGCGGGAATCCGGATCGAGCCGCCACCGTCGGTGCCGACATGCAACGGCCCCAGACCGGCGGCCGCGGCCGCGGAGGCGCCGCCGCTGGAGCCGCCGGGCGTGCGGTCCAGGTTCCACGGATTGCGCGTGGGCCCGAACAGCAGGTTATGGGTAGCGCCGATCCAGCCGAAGGTCGGCGTGTTCGTCTTTCCGATCATGATGCCGCCCGCCGCCCTCATGCGCTCGACCA
The DNA here is from genome assembly GCA_035605575.1 of Candidatus Methylomirabilota bacterium. Lineage (GTDB taxonomy): Bacteria > Methylomirabilota > Methylomirabilia > Rokubacteriales > CSP1-6 > AR12. The sequence goes on along the minus strand of DASTCJ010000177.1, from coordinate 7,632 downwards.
TCGGGGCGTCCTCGGTCGGCACGTTGTCGCGGAAGAGCGGCGTGCCGAACGTCGTCCGCACGTTGCGCGTGGTGACGAGATCCTTGACGCTGAACGGGATGCCGTGCAGCGGCCCGAGCTTCACGCCGCGCTTGCCGAGCGCGCGCTCGGCCGCCTTCGCCTCGCGTCGCGCCTGGTCGGCGTTGATCAGCACGTACGCGTTGAGGCGCGGATTGAGCTTGTCGATCCGCGCGAGCACCGCGTCGACGAGCTCGACCGGCGAGACCTTCTTCTTGCGCATGAGAGCGGCCAGCTCGGTCGCGGACAGCCACCAGAGATCCTGATCAGGCATTGCAGGTCGGCTCCTGTCGGTAAAGGGAATGGCTCAGCGCGACCCCCGCAAGCGCGGATCCAGTGTGTCGCGGAGCGCGTCGCCAAGCAGATTGCTACCGAAGACGGCCAGGCTGATGGCGAGGCCGGGGAAGAGGACGAGATGCGGCGCCTTCTGGGCGTACTCGGCCGCGGAGACGGATAGCATCCGGCCCCACGACGGGTACGGCTCGGGCACGCCCATGCCGAGGAACGAGAGCGTCGCCTCGACGAGAATGGCGCTGCCGAGCTGCGCGGTGCAGAGCACGATGAACGGCCCGACGGTGTTCGGCAGGATGTGCCGAAACGCCACGCGAAGATGCTGCACGCCGAGCGCGCGCGCGGCCTCGACGTACTGCATCTCGCGGATCGACAGCACGCTGGCGCGGATGACGCGCGCCGCACGCGGAATGATCGGGATGGAGATCGCGATGATGACGTTGCGGATCGACGGACCGAGCGAGGCCGACATGACGAGGGCGAGCACGAGCAGCGGGAGGCCTTGCAGGATGTCCAGGAACCGCTGCGTGATGAGATCCGTCTTGCCGCCGACGTAGCCCGACAGGAGCCCGATGATTCCCCCGAGGACGGAGCCGAGCAGCGTCGAGCCGAGGCCCACGAGCAGCGAAACCCAGGCCCCGTGCACGATGCGCGAGTAGATGTCGCGGCCGAGATGATCCGTGCCGAGCCAGTGATCGGCGGTCGGACGGCCAAGCGTGTAGGCGGCGTTGGTCGCGATCGGATCGTGCGTTTGCAGCCACGGAGCGAGGACCGCCGTCAGCACCATGACGAGCATGATGGCGCCGCCGGCGGCGCCGAGCGGCTTGCGCCGGACGAACCGCGCGAAGGCGGTCCCCCAGCCCGGCTGCGCGGCGCGCGCGGTGACGACGGGGACAGGCAGCGCTTCGACCGGCCTAGCCATAGCGGACGCGCGGGTCGAGGACGCCGTAGAGCATGTCCACGAGCAGATTCGAGAGGATCACGACGACGGCGATGAACATGACGAGGTTCTGCACGATGGGGTAGTCGCGCCAGAGGATCGCCTGGACCAGGAAGCGCGCAACGCCCGGCAGATTGAAGACGGTCTCCGTCACCACCAGGCCGCCGATGAGAAACGCGAACTCGATGCCGATCACCGTGATGACCGGTAGGATCGAGTTCTTGAGCGCATGCCGCCAGATGACGACGCGTCCGGTCTGGCCCTTGGCCCACGCCGTGCGGATGTAGTCCTCGCGCATCACCTCGAGCAGCGCGGAGCGGGTGATTCGCATGATCAGCGCCGAGGACCGATAGCCGACGGCGAGCGCCGGCAGCGCGAACTGGATCGCGTGCGCCCGGAAGTCTTCCGTCGGCTTCACGTAGGTGAGCGGCGGGATCCAGCCGAGCCAGGTCACCATGCCGAGGATGATGACCATGCCGAGCCAGAACGACGGCATGGACAACCCGGCCAGGCTCAGCACGCGCATGGCGTAGTCGAGCGTGGTGTCCTGTCGGACCGCGCTGATGACGCCGGTCGGCACGCCGAGCACGACCGCCACCAGCAGCGAGAGAATCGCCAGCTCGATCGTCACCGGCAGCAGCGGGCGGATCACGTCCCAGGCGGGGATGTCATAGCGATACGACTTCCCGAGGTCGCCGACGAAGATCTGTCGCATCCACTCGACGTACTGCACCCAGTAGGGGCGGTCCAGGCCCAGCTCCTTCATGATCGCCTGCTTCTCCGACTCGTTCACGTAGCCGGCGGTGGAGAACAGGATGTCGACGATGTCGCCCGGAGCCAGTCGAAGCAGCAGGAAGATCACGATCGACATCCCGATGAGCGTGAGCACGGCGATCCCCAGGCGCTGGGCAACGTATGCTTTCATCTATAGAGGGGGGCCCCGAAATGGCCCCCCTTACCCCCCAACGTTCGGAAGCGCCGCGGCGGAGCCGTGGCGCTCATTTGTCGCGCCAAACCTCCTGCATGCGGCCGTAGTTGTAGACCGAGTTCTGGGGAATGAGACCCTTCACGTGCGGCCAGTGCGTGAAGTAATCGATGCGCCAGTTCAGGATGGGCCGGGCCGCATCCTCTTCGAGCTTCTTCTGGATGGCATTCACGAGCGTCTGCCGCTTCTTCGCGTCGGTCTCCTGCGACTGCTGGTCGAACATCGCCTGCACTTGCTCGTTGCAGTAGTGCGTGTAGTTGCGCGGCGAGCCGCACGCATAGTTCTCGTAGAAGTTCCCATCGGGATCGTCGGCGCCGAGGCCCGTCAGGTTCGCGCCGATCTGGTATTCGCCGCGGACGGCCATGGCGTGCCACTGCGCCGTCTCGATTTGCTTCAGCGTGGCTTCGATGCCGATCTGCTTCAGCTCGTTGATCACGAACGAAGCCATGTCCACGTAGATCTGGATCGCGCGCGTCACCATCTCCACGCGCAACGGCTTCTCCGGCGAGTAGCCGAGCTCGGCCATGATCTTCTTGGCCGCAGCTTTCTCGTCGGCCGGCTTGCCGTAGCCCGGCAGGCTGGCGAGGTCTTTTTCACCGAGGCCCCAGAACGCCCAGGGCTTCGGCGCCATCGCCGCGCCGACCACGCCGCCGCCCTGATAGACGGCCTGCACGAGCGCGCGACGGTCGATGGCGCGGCTGACGGCGAGACGCACCTTCAGATTGTCGAAGGGCGGCTTCTTGATGTTCATGATCACGTTGTTGTTCACGTTCTCGCTGATAGGCGTGACCACGAGCTGCGGCACGGCCTTCTTCAGCTGCTCGGAGATCGTCTTCGACGTCTCGCCGGGGAACGCGACGTCGACCTGCCCGGACTGGAGCGCCGCCGTGCGCGTCCCGCGCTCGGCGATGACGATGTACTTCAGCCCGTCGAGGTACGGTCGGCCCTTCGCCCAGTAATCCGGGTTCTTCACGTACTCGACGAACTCGCCCTTGCGCCACTCCTTCAGCTTGAACGGCCCGGTGCCCATGCAGCTCGTCCGATACGTCGCGGGCGGCACGTGCGCGGCGTACACGGGGCTGTAGCCGGAGGCGAGCATCATCAAAATCGACGGCTGTGGGCGCTTGAGATGGAAGACCACCGTCTGCGGATCCGGTGTCTCGATCGACTGCACGTTCGCGTACCAGTCCTTGCGCGGGTTGATGCGCAGCTTCGCCTGCGCGTCCGGCGCCTCACGGACCATGTCGAACGTGAACTTCACGTCTTTCGACGTGAACGGCTGGCCGTCGTGCCACTTCACGCCCTTGCGGAGGAAGAACACGAGGTTGCGATAGTTGTCCTGCCACGACCATTTCTCGGCGAGCTCGCCGATGATCGTGTCCATCGACTCCTGCTTCTTCGTTGGATCGTAGATCACGAGGTTGTTGAAGCACGGCATCGACGGCCAGACCGTCGAGCTGGTCTGCGTCTCATGGATGGCGAAGCCCTGCGGCAGGTCCTCGCGCTGCGTCATGTTGAGCGTGCCGCCGGCCTTTGGCGTCTGGCCGATGGCGGGCGTGCTCAGGGCGACGACGAGCAGAGCGAGACCGGAAAACACTGCGATGGCGCGTGTGCGCGACATGAATTTCCTCCACGTGGGGTGCGGCGCTAAGTGGCTGAGTCTACGCCCAGAATGTCATGACCGACAACTTGGTTCCCTTGGCGCGGCGCGTCGACTCAGCCGGTCGTGGCGCCCGGTCAGAGCAACCGCAGCAACAGGTGGAGAGCGTAGATGGCCCCGCCCGCGAGGCCGCCGACCACGGTGCCGTTCACGCGGATGTACTGCAAGTCGTCGCCCGCATGCTCCTCGATCAATCTCACAGCGCCCTCGGGTCCGAGTGCGCGCACGCCGTTCTCGATGAAGCGCGCGATCTGGCCGTGGTACCGCTCGACCAGCTCCGCCACGCGCGTGCGGATCCACCCGGCGATCTCCACGCGGAGCACGGTGTCGGTAACGAGTGCCTGGCGCGCGCGCTCGAGGCGGTCGGCGATCCACGCCACCGCGTCCGACCGCTCGGCCGCGAGGTCGACGAGCAGCGTGCGCCGCAGCGAGGCCGCCAGGTCGTCGAGCAGCGTGGCCACGGCCGGCGTGTTCAACAGCTGACGCTTGGCCACTTCCACGCGCGCGGCCAACGCCGCGTCGCGGACCAGCCGTTCCTCGACCTCGGCCACGACCTCCGAGGCGCGCATGCGCAGCGGATGCTCCGCATCCTTCGCGACCTGGCGGAGACCACTGTGGAGCGCCTCGACCAGCCGGTCGCGATCCAGCACGCCGATCAGCTCGGCGAGGCCGATGAAGAAGCGCGGATAAACGCCGAGGCGCGCGCGATAGCGCACGAGCAGATCCTCGATCACCTCGCCGATCGTCGTCCGGAATTCCGGCCGGTCCATCGCGTCGGCCAGAACGTTGACGAGCCCCTGCACCACCCGGCGATCCCAGCCGTTCTGCCGCGCGATGCGCAACGCCGCCGCCAGCGTGGGCGCCGCGGGCTGCTCGGCCAGCATCGTGCGCAGCCGCGCCATCATCTCCGAGGCCGCCGTCGGCGTCATCTGCTCCATCGCCCAGTCGGCCACCGCCCGCGTCGCCGCGTCCAGGTCCTGCTTCGAGATCCGCTCCGCGCCGCGCGCAATCATGTCGGCGAGGTCCACGCGTCCGATCTCGTGGAGGACGTACTCCTTGGTCAGCACACGTCCGCCCACCATGACGCCGACGCGCTCGGCCATTCCTTCCCAGTTGGCGGGGATGAGCGCCGTGTGGGGAATCGGAATGCCGAGCGGGTGGCGAAAGATGGCCGTCACGGCAAACCAGTCGGCCAGCCCGCCGACGATGCCCGCCTCGGCCACCGCGAGAATCCAGCCGCCCCACCACGTCGTGCGGAACGGAAAGGCGGCGACGGCAAGGACGGCCGCGCCGAGCAGGACGCCGAGGGCGAGACGACGCTGGCGGCGCATGGTCAGCGGCCGGCGGCGAGCAGGAAGTCGAGCATGCGCTCGGTGGCTGGCGGCCCTTCCGGGTAGGTGTGCGTGCCGCGCGGGTCGCCGCCACTCCACGCGTGCCCCATCGCGCGCACGAGCCACGTCTCGAGCCGCGGCGTGCCGCGCCGATCGCGATGGACCGAGTGCACGGCGCCCTCGACGGTGTCGGTGACCGCGTCCACGGTGCCCAGCGCGCGGGCCAGCATCGTCTCGAGCGCGGAGAGATTGCTGACGTTGACCACCGCGTCGGCGCCGCCCTGCCACACCGACGCGCGCAGGGGCAGCGCGCGCGCACCGGCGGCGGCCAGGCACTGCTCGGCCGAGGCGGCCGCGTCGCCGCTGACGCCGCGCATGCACTGCATCGCGCCGGCCGCGCCGACGCCGCAACGGTACGCGCCCCCGGCCATCACACCGATGCCGGCCACCGCCTGCGGCGCCGCACAGGCGAGGTTCACGGCCATGAACCCGCCGGCCGAGAAACCCAGCACGATGAGCCGCCGATCGCGCATGCTGCGCTCGGATTGCACGTGCCGCGCCATCGCGAGGATGGCGCCCGCTTCACCGCCAGCAACGCCCTGATCGGCCGGGTTGAACCAGTTCCAGCACCGATAGGGGTTGTCGCGCCGGCCCTGCGCCGGATAGAGCACGACGAGGCCGCGACGCTCGGCGGCGACATTCAGCCGCGTGCCGACGGCGAAGTCTTCCGGCGTCTGCCAGCACCCGTGCAACGCCACGACCAGCGGCGCGTCGGACCTGCTGGACGGCACGTACACCGCGTACGCGCGCGCGTCGTGACGGCCGCTGGTGAACGTTCCCGCCGCCTCGGCGGGTGCGGCGACGGCAACCACGAGAACGAGCGCGATGAGCCGGCGATTCACACGCGACGTCGCCGGGGCAACAGGAGGCGGCCCGCCTTGACGTCCCAGACGCCGCGCGGGGTGAGGCGCACGGCGGGGAGAAAATCGGCGGCGAGGAACAGCAGCGTGAAGAACGGATCGTGGAACGCGTAGCCGCGCTCGCGCAGCAGCGCGTGGAGCTCGTCCTCACGGCGGGCGGCTTCGGTCAGCGACAGGCGCGTCATGATGCCGCCGAGTGGCAGCGGCAGCTCCCATGCCACGCGGTCCCCGTCGACGATGACGATGCCGCCGTGCACCTGCAGAAGCCGGTTGACGGCACGGGCCATGGCCTCACGGCTCCGCCCGAGCACGACGATGTTGAAGTCGGTCGTGACCGTCGCCGCCAGACCATCGAGGCGGTCGGCGAAGCCGGCCACCAGCGCCGGCGCCACCCACCGGCCCGCGCGGTCGACGAGCGCGGCGTGCAGATCGCCCGGCACCGGCCGGCGCTCCTCGAGCCTGGTGATCACCGCACTGACGAGGCGAATCACCGGCAGCGAGTTCCGCTCCGGCAGCCGGAAGTCGTCCGGTCGCGCGCGCCAGCCACCCCGGAGCCGCGCGGCTGGTGACGTGAAGACCCGCGACCACGCCGGCTCCGGCACCTTCACGAGCACACGACCGTTGCGCGCCGCCACGCGTCCGCGCGCGATGACGATCTCGGGCCGCGGCTGGCTCAGGTCGGAGAGCACGCAGACGTCGGCGTAACGACCCGGCGCGATGCCACCGATCTCGTCGTCTTTCCGGAAATACGTGGCGGGATTGAGCGTCACCATGCGGTAGGCATCGGCCGGCGACACACCCGCGGCCAGTGCCGTGCGCAGCAGATGGTCGACGAAGCCGTGATCGCGGATGAACGCGGGCATCGAGCCGTCGGCCGTGAGCATGGCACGCGCGGCCAGTCCCGGCGCGTCCTTCAGCGCATCGAGCAGGCCGCCGAGATCCGGGCGCAGCGACGAGTCGCGCAGCATGACGGCGATGCCCTGCCGCGCGCGATCGAGCACTTCCGCCGCCGTGATCGGCTCGTGATCGGAGGTGAGGCCGCCGGCCGCGATGGCCGGAATCTTGTCGCTCCGCGCGCCGGCGGTGTGGCCCTCCACGCGCAGAGCACGCGCGCGCCCCAGCTCGAGCCGCGCGAGAAGATCGTGATCGCCCCCATGAATCTCTGTCCAGCGTGTCACTTCGCCGATCGCGGCCACCCAGGGGTGCGTCAGCGCGCGCGCGAGCTCGCGCGGGCGGAAGGTGCGCGGCTCGTCGGGCGTGCGTGTCTGTCCCTGCACGCGCACCATCCAGTAGAACTTGAGCGGCGAGCGCGCGAGCGCATCGGCCACGGTGACGAAGGCGCGCCGACCACCGAGCTCCCAGAATTGCAGGGTGTCGGCGAACAGCGTCGTCGTCCCGAGCGGCAACACGTGCCGCGCCAGCGCGGACGGCGTGATGATGTGCGCCGG
>DASTCJ010000224.1:0-10169 GCA_035605575.1 Candidatus Methylomirabilota bacterium | reverse complement strand
GGCGACCTCGGGCTTCTGGCTCAAGTCGGTATAGCTCGTATAGGCAATGTTCCGGCGCTCCGCCCAGTTCCCGACGGCGGTGAGATCGATGTTGACCAGCGCGGTCACGTACGGCCGGTCCTGGCCCACACAGACCGCTTCCTTTATATAGGGCGAGAACTTGAGCTTGTTCTCGAGGTACTTGGGCGCGAACATCGTGCCGCTGGCCAGCCGGCTCACGTCGCGGACCCGATCGATGATCTTGAGATGCCCGGCGGAATCGACGAAGCCGGCGTCGCCCGACCGGAACCAGCCGTTGTCGAGCACCTGCGCCGTCGCCTCGGGATTCTTGTGGTAGCCCTGAAACACGCCGGGGCTGCGGAACAGCACCTCGCCCTGCTCGGAGATGCGCACCTCGACCTCCGCAATCGGCGTGCCCACCGAGTCCAGCCGCACGTCGCCGTCGCGCTGGATGGTGATGAACACGCTGGCCTCCGTCATCCCGTAGAGCTGCTTGACGTTGATGCCGAGGCCGCGGAAGAACAAAAAGATCTCGGGACCGATCGCCTCACCCGCAGTGTAGGCGCGGCGAACGCGGCGGAGGCCGAGATTGTCACGCAGCGGGCCGTAGACGAGCAGCTGGCCGAGCGGATACAGGAGGCGCTGCCATGCCGCGCCGGCGCGGCCCGACAGCCGCGCGCGCTCGAGATCCTGCGCCAGATCGAGGAAGAACCGCACGAGCCGGCGCTTCGGCCACGCGGCATCCTCCACGCGCACGATCACGTTCGTGAGCAGGGTTTCCCAGATCCGCGGCGGCGCGAAGAAGTACGTCGGCCCGATCTCGCGCAGATCGTGCAAGACGGTGGCGGTGCTCTCCGGACAGTTGATGGCAAAGCCGACCAGGATCGACTGCGCGTAGGAGAAGATGTGGTCGCCGATCCACGCCATCGGCAGATACGACAGGATTTCCTCGTCGTCGCGCAGTCCCTCGAACTCGGCGGCGTTCTTGGCGGTGACGATCAGATTGCGGTGGGACAGCACCGCGCCCTTGGGCGAGCCGGTGGTGCCGGACGTGTAGCAGATGATGGCGGCATCGTCGGCGCTGCCCTGCTCGAGCTCGTCCTCGAAATACGTGGGATGGCCGATCGAGAACTTGCGCCCGGCCTCCTGAAGCTCCTCCAGCGACATGAGTGACGGCTCGCTGTAGCCGCGAAGCCCGCGCGGGTCGTCGTAGATGATCGTGGAGAGCTGCGGGCAGCGCGCCCGAACGTGCAGCAGCTTGTCGACCTGCTCCTGGTCCTCGACGATCGCGAAGCGCGCCTCCGCGTGATCGAGGATGTAGGCGATCTCCTTTTCGATGCCGTCCTGGTACAGCGGTACCGGGACACCGCCGAGCGCCTGCGTACCGAGCACCGCCCAGTAGAGCTGCGGCCGGTTGTCACCGATGATGGCGACCTTGTCCCCGCGCCGGAAGCCGAGCGACGCCAGCCCGAGCGCAATCAGCCGTCCCTGCTCGAAGTACTCCCGCCACGTGTAGGACTGCCAGATGCCGTAGTCCTTCTCACGGATCGCGATGCGATCCGCGCGATCTTGCGCGTTCTGGCGGACGAGCCTGGGAAAGGTCTGCGTCACGTCGTCGAGACTCCTGGAAGGCGGCTCCGAACGAGTGGCGAGAGTGTAGACGCGGCGTTCGGGAGGTGTCAAGCGAATGGGACGCTGTGACGGCTATTTACGACGCAGCGCGCTCAAGCCGGTGGCCGGGGGGTGGCGGCGGCGCTTGCGGGCGACTCAGGCGAGTGCCCGCTCCACGAGCGGCAGCGCGAAGTACACGAGGAACGCCGCGGAGGCCGCGTACACCATCCAGTGCACGCGCGCGCCCCGTCCGCTGAGCAGCTTGATGGCCGAGAACGTGACGAAGCCCGCGCCGATGCCGTTGGTGATCGACCAGGTGAACGGCATCGCGAGCATCGTCACGAACGCGGGCACGGCTTCCTCGTAGTCGTCCCAGGGAATGTCGCGTGCGACGGTCATCATGTAAAAGCCGACGAGCACGAGCGCGGGCGCGGTCGCCTCGGCGGGGATGACGCTTGCCAGCGGCGAGAACCACATCGCGACGAGAAACAGCCCACCCGTCACCACGGCCACGAGGCCGGTGCGTCCGCCCTCGGCGACGCCGGCCGCGCTTTCGATGTACGTCGTATTGCTGCTGCTGTTGGCGATCCCGCCCGCCACCGCGCCGAGCGAGTCGACGAGCAGCACGTGCTCCGCCCGCGGCAGCCGGCCGTCGGCGTCGAGAAAGCCGCCCTTGCCGCCGACGCCGATGATCGTCCCGATCGTGTCGAAGAAGTCGCTCAGCATGATCGAGAACGTCACCAGGACCGCCGTCACCAGGCCGAGGCGCGCAATGACACCCAGGTCGAGACGGCCGAACGTGGAGAAATCCGGCCACTGTACGAGCGCCCGCGGGAGCGTCGCCGCGCCCGGCGTCGGAAAGCCCTGCCAGCCGGCGAGGGCGCCGTTCAGCACGATGGCGAGCACCGTCGTGCCGACGATCCCGATCAGGAGCGCTCCCCGCACGTGACGCGCGAGCAGCCAGGCGGTGAGCAGAAAGCCGAGGAGGAACACGACGGCGGGCAGGCGGTCGAACGTGCCGAGGCCGACGGGCAGCGGGCCCTTGTCCGGCTTCACCACGAAGCCCGCGGTGAAGAAGCCGATGAACGCGATGAAGAGCCCAATGCCGACGCTGATCGCGCGTTTGAGGGCCAGCGGCACCGCGTCGAGCATCGCCTGGCGGAAGCGCGTCAGCACCAGCAGGGCGATCACCGCGCCCTCCAGCGCGACGATGGTCATCGCCTGCGGCCACGTGAGGCCGCGGCCGGCCACCAGCTCGAACGCGACGACCGCGTTGAGCCCCATGCCCGGCGCCATGGCGAGCGGATAGTTGCTGGCGAGGCCCATCGCGATCGACAGCACGCCGGCGGTGAGACACGTCACGGTCAGCGTGGCCGCGAACGGCAGGCCCTTGCCCTGGAGGCCGGGCACGCCGCTGTAGCCGAGCACGATCGGGTTCACGAAGATGATGTAGGCCATCACCATGAAGGTGGTGAGGCCGGCACGGACCTCGGTGCCGAGATCCGTGCCGCGCTCGGCAAATCGGAAGAACCGGGCGATCAGTGTTCTTCGGCGGATAGCATGGAGCGTCGCACGCGTTCAGGCGACGGCGGGCGCTTTTTCCACGAGACAGATTCGCACGCGGCCTTCCGAGGCAAGTAGCGAGAGGCACGAGGCGGCGGCCCCCTCCGAGATGCCTAGACGTCGGCCGATCTCACCCGGCGAGACGGGTCCCTTTGCGAGGCAGTTCAGGATGTCGCGATTGAGGTCGGCCCAGAAATCCTCGACGACGGCGGTGTCCGTTGGCTTTGCCGTGTTCATGGTCGGCACGCCACAGCAAGCGCGATACCAATCGCTGTACCGCGTCTACGACCGCAAAACCCGCGGGAATGGCCGGGACGGCGCGCGCACTGTGTGCTCATGCGGACAGCATGACGTCCGATTGTTGCCTGACGAACGGGCACGGCGCCCGAGCTCACAGCGGCTTGCGCAGGAGCCGGCCGAGCTCACCCACGACGCCGCGTCGGAACGTGAGGACGCACACGACGAAGATCGCGCCTTGCACGATGGTGACCCAGGCGCCGAGCTGCGCGAGGTAGTTCTCGAGCGCGACGAGGATGAAGGCGCCGACCACGGGTCCGAACACGGTGCCGAGGCCGCCGAGCAGCGTCATCAGCACGACCTCGCCGGACATCGTCCAGTGCACATCGGTCAGCGACGCCAGCTGAAAGACGATGGCCTTGGTGCCGCCGGCCAGGCCCGACAGCGTCGCCGATAGCGCGAAGGCGATCAGCTTGTAGTGCTCGGCGCGGTAGCCGAGGGAGATCGCGCGCGGCTCGTTCTCGCGCACGGCCTTCAGCACCTGCCCGAACGGCGAATGGATCGCGCGATAGACGACCACGAAGCCGATGAGGAAGATCGCGAGTACCACGAAGTAGAGCACGTACATCTCACGCAGGTCCAGGAGCCCGAGGAACGTGCCGCGCGGCACCGCCTGGATGCCGTCTTCGCCGCCGGTGAACTTCGCCTGCAGCGAGAAGAAGAAGATCATCTGAGCGAAGGCCAGCGTGATGTTGGCGAAGTAGATCCCGCGACTGCGGATGGTCACGGCGCCGATGGCCACGCCGAGGACGGCGGCGACGGCGGTGCCGAACAGGATGGCGAGCTCGGGCGGGAGGCCCCACACCTTGGCGGCGTGCGCCGTCGCGTAGCCGGCGCTCCCGAGGAATGCCGCGTGGCCGAACGACAGCAGCCCGACGTAGCCGATGAGCAGATTGAACGCGCAGGCGAACAGCGCGAAGCAGAGGGCCTTCATCAGGAACACCGGGTAGACCACGAACGGCGCGACGACGAGCAACGCCGTCATGATCGCGAAGGCCAGGAGCTGATGGGCGGGCACGCGCGAGACGGCGACGGTCTCGGCCGGCAGCGCGGCCACGCCGGGCTTCGCCGTGACCGTCGTCATGCCGTGCGGCCGAAGAGGCCCGCCGGCCGCACGAGCAGCACCAGCGCCATGATGACGAAGATCACGGTGTTGGACGCCTCGGGATAGAACACCTTGGTGAATCCCTCGACGACGCCGAGCGCGAAGCCGGTCACGATCGAGCCCATGATGGAGCCCATGCCCCCGATGACGACGACCGCGAAGACGACGATGATGAGATCGGCGCCCATGAGCGGATTGACCTGATAGATCGGCGCCGCCAGTACGCCCGCCAGCGCGGCCAGCGCCACGCCGAACCCGTAGGTCAGCGTGATCATGCGCGGAACGTTGATGCCGAACGCCTGCACGAGCGCGGGATTCTCGGTGGCCGCGCGCAGATAGGAGCCCAGACGCGTGCGCTCGATCACGTACCAGGTCGCCAGGCAGACAACGAGGGAGAAGACGATCACCCAGGCCCGGTAGATCGGCAGGAACATGAAGCCGAGGTTGTAGCCGCCCTGCAGCTGGGCGGGAATCCCGTACGGCAGTCCCGACGAGCCGAACGCGTTCCGGAACACGCCCTGGATCACGAGCGCGATGCCGAACGTCAGCAGCAAGCCGTACAGGTGGTCGAGGTGGTAGAGGCGTTTCAGCATCGTGCGCTCGAGGACGATGCCCACGAGTCCGACCACGAGGGGGGCGATGAGCAGCGATGGCCAGTAGCCGGCGCCCGCCCACTGCAGCGCGAAGTAGGCCACGAACGCGCCCATCATGTAGAGCGCGCCGTGGGCGAAGTTGATGATGTTGAGCAGCCCGAAGATCACCGACAGCCCGAGCGACAGCATCGCGTAGAAGGCGCCGTTGATCAGCCCGATCAGCAGCTGACCGAAGAGCGCCTGCGGCGGAATGCCGAAGATCGTCACTACTTCTTGACGAGCGGGCAGTCGCCCTGGTCGAGCGGCCGGAACGCCTGCTCGGCCGGGATCGTCGCGCGCGTCTTGTAGTAGTCCCACGCGCCCTTGGACTCCGACGGCTTCTTGACCTCGAACAGGTACGCCGGGTGGATCTTCCGGCCGTCGGGGCGAATCGTGCCCTTGCCGAACAGCGGATCGTCGGTCGGCATCTCCTTCATCCTGGCGATCACCTTCGTGCCGTCGTCGCCCTTCAACGCCTCGACCGCTTTCAGGTAGTGCAGCACGGCCGAGTACACGCCGGCGTGGATCATCGTCGGGTGAATGCCACGATTGCGCTCGGCAAACTTCTTGCCGAACGCGCGCGTGCGGTCGTTCATGTCCCAGTAGAAGGTCTCGGTGAAGATCAGGCCCTGGGCCTTCTCGAGCCCGAGGGCGTGGACGTCGGTGATGAACACCAGCAGACCGGCGAAGTTCTGGCCGCCGCGCACGATGCCGAACTCGGAGCCCTGCTTGATCGCGTTGGTGGTGTCACCGCCCGCGTTGGCGAGGCCGATGATCTTGGCCTTCGACGCCTGCGCCTGCAGCAGGAAGGACGAGAAGTCCTGGGTGTTGAGCGGGTGGCGCACCTTGCCGAGCACCTTGCCGCCGTTCTTCACCACGACCGCCTCCACGTCGCGCTCGAGCGCATGACCGAACGCGTAGTCGGCGGTCATGAAGAACCACGTGTCGCCGCCCGTCTTCACGATCGCGTTGGCGGTGCCGTTGGCGAGCGCCCACGTGTCGTACGTCCAGTGGATCGTGTTGGGCGAGCATGCCTTGCCGGTGAGGTCGGACGTCGCCGCGCCGGAGACGAGGAACGCCTTGCCCTTCTCGCGGGTGACCTGGTTCACGGCGAGCGCCACGCCCGAGTTCGGGACGTCGACGATGACGTCGACCTTGTCGGCGTCGTACCACTGCCGCGCGATCTGCGAGCCGACGTCCGGCTTGTTCTGATGATCGGCGAAGATGATCTCGACCTTCATGCCTTTCTTGTCGGCGCCGAAGTCCTCGACGGCCATGCGCGCGGCCACCACCGAGCCCTGGCCGGTGAGGTCGGCGTACAGCGAGGACTGGTCGTTGAGGACGCCGATCTTGATCACGCCGTCCGAGACCTGCGCGTGGGCGGCGGACGCGGCGGCGAGCAGCGCCGCCGTCAGGGTGAGCATGCTGATCAGTCGCATGAAGCGCTCCTTTCGGTCACACACCGAGATAGTCGTGCAGCTTGGTCATGTGCGCGGACAGCTCCGCGTTGGGGATCTGATCGACCACGCGGCCGTGCTCCATCACGTAATGGCGGTCGGCCACCGTTGCCGCGAAGCGGAAGTTCTGCTCCACGAGCAGGATCGTGAACCCGTCGGCCTTCAGCCGGCGGATGGTGGCCCCGATGTGCTGCACGATCACGGGGGCAAGGCCTTCCGTCGGCTCGTCCAGGAGCAGCAGCCGCGCGCCGGTCCGCAAGATCCGGCCGATGGCGAGCATCTGCTGCTCGCCGCCCGACAGCTTGGTGCCCTGGCTGCGGCGGCGCTCGCGCAGGTTCGGAAAGAGCTCGTAGATGGCCTCGACGGAGAGCCCGCCCGGCCGCACCTGCGGCGGCAGCAGCAAGTTCTCCTCGACGTTGAGGCTGGCGAAGATGCCGCGCTCTTCCGGACAGAACGCGAGCCCCAGCCGCGCGATGCGATTGGACGGCCGGTCGATCAGCTCCTGCCCGGCGAACCTCACCGAGCCGCGGCGGCGGGCGACGATGCCCATGATCGACTTCAGCGTGGTCGTCTTGCCGGCGCCGTTGCGCCCGAGCAGCGTGACCACGTCGCCCGCCTGCACGTCGAAGTCGACGCCGTGCAGGATGTGCGACTCGCCGTACCAGGCGTGCAGGCCGCGGACACTCAGCAGCGGCTCCGCGTCAGGCATGGCCGGCGCCCATGTACGCCTCGATGACCTGCGGGTGGCGCGACACGCTCGCGTAATCGCCCTCGGCCAGCACCTCACCACGCGCCAGCACGGTGATGCTGTTGGAGAGCTTCTCCACCACCCCGAGGTTGTGCTCGACCATCAGCACGGTGCGGTTGGCCGCCACCGTCTTGATGAGCGCCGACACGCGGTCGACGTCCTCGTGCGTCATCCCGGCCGTCGGCTCGTCGAGCAGCATCATCTCCGGATCGAGGGCGAGCGTGGTGGCGATCTCGAGCGCGCGCTTGCGGCCGTACGGCAGCTCCCAGGCCGGTGTGGCCGCGAGATCGCCGAGGCCGACGGCGGCGAGCAGCTCGCCCGCGCGCGCGTTGAGGGTGTCGAGCACGCGCTCGCTGCGCCAGAAGTCGAAGGACCCGCCGCGCGTGCGTTGCAGCGCGATCCGCACGTTCTCGAGCACCGTGAGATGGGGAAAGACCGCGGAGATCTGGAACGAGCGAACGAGACCCATGCGGGCGATGTCGGCGGGCCGGCTGCCGGTGATGTCGCGGCCGTTGAAGCGGATGCGGCCCGCCGTCGGCGTGAGGAAGTGCGTGAGCAGGTTGAAGCACGTCGTCTTGCCCGCCCCGTTCGGCCCGATGAGCGCGTGAATCGTCCCGCGCTTCACCCGAAGCGTGACGTTGCGCACGGCGACGAAGCCGCGGAACTCCTTGGTGAGCCCCTCGGTCTCGAGGATGTACTCGGTCACGGTGCGCTCATCGTGGATCCGTCGGGCGCGGGTGATAAATCGGCTCCCGCTTGTCCCGCCACGCGCCGTTGGCTTCCCTCGTCTCCCAGGAGCGCATGCAGTCGTCCTGCGCGCGAAGGACGTCCTCGATGCGCGCGCGCGGATCGGCGTGGAAGGACTCGTGGAGCAGGCGCTTGATGTGGCCGTTCGCGGTGGGCGCCTGGTGGCGCAGCTCGTCCAGCATCGTGGCGAGCGCGGCGTCGAGCTCGCCCGGGGCACACACGCGGGTCACGAGCCCGATGGCGAGCGCCGCTTCGGCCGTCATCTCCGGGTTCAGCAGCGAGAGCTCCTTGGCGCGCGCCAGACCGATGAGCCGCGCCAGGCGCAGGACGGAGCCGTCGGGAATGATCCCGTGGCGCGAGGCGCCGAGCCCGACCACGGCGTCGCGCGTCGCCAGCCGCAGGTCGCACGCCACCGCCAGCTGCAATCCGCCGCCGATCGAATAGCCGTGTAGCACGGCGATCGACACCTTCGGCATGTCCTCCAGCGTGTTGAGGGCGCGAATCCACAAGCGATAGAACGGCTCACCGATGTCGCCGGCGGCGAGCGCCGTGCGGTCCATGCCCGAGCAAAACGCGCGACCGGCGCCGCGCACGACGACGGCATAGGTCGACGGCTCGTGCGCCGCGCGCTCGACGGCGTCGACGAGGGCGGCGGCCAGGTCGGTGTTCAGCGCGTTGAGCACGGAGGGTCGGGTCAGCGTGATCACGCTGACTCCGTCCCGGGTCTCGTAGGAAACGGGGGCCGTGCTACGATCGGAGTGGCTTCCAGCCGGCATGGAACGTGCCGCGCTAACGTATGGAAAAATCGGGACACTGTCAAGGAGACGGGCCATGGCGCGAATGAGTCGACGGCATTTCCTGGCGACGTCGGGCGCGGCCGTCCTCGCTGTCGGCGCGCCGCGCGTGGCGCGTGCGCAGACGGCCGTGAAGGTCGGCACCGCCGTGCTCGGCGACTATGCGCTGGCCGGTCCCTTCGTCGTCGCCTCCGAGAAGGGATTCTTCCGGACGGAGAACCTCAACGTCGAGTTCGTGCCGTTCCGCGGCGGCCCCAATCTGGTGAAGGCTGTCATCGCGGGCGAGATCCTGCTGGGTGCGGCGGGCGCCACCGACATCCTGGTGTTCCGCGAGGCCGGCATGCCGCTCAAGATGGTGGCCACGCAGACCGAGGGCAACCATTTCACCTTCAACGTCGCGCCTGACGTCCAGTCGGCGGCCGAGCTCAAGGGCAAGGCCATCGGGTGCACGTCGATCGGCTCCACCACGTGGGTGTTCGCACGGATGTTCGCCAAGGCGCAGGGCTGGGATCCCGACAAGGACGTGAAGGTGGTCGGCCTCGGCGGGCTCGACGCACAGATCGCCGCGCTCTCGCGCAAGGAGATCTCGGCCTATGTCTGGGGCGACGGCGGCGCCGTGATGCAGCTCACCGGCAAATCGCGCGTCCTCACCCGGCTCGACAGCGTCACGCCGAAATGGATCAGCCAGATCCAGTACGTCTCGGAGGAGGGCATCAAGCGCAACGCCGAGGCGATCCGCAAGGTGATGAAAGCCGTGTTCAGCGCCGCCAAGTTCATGCACGACCAGCCGGCGGACAGCGCCGACATGGTGGCGAAGAAGCTCGGCTGGACGCCCGAGGCCGTGCTGGCCGCGCACAAGATCTCCGGTCCGCTCTTCTCGCTGAACGGTCAGGTCAGCCTGGAGGCGCTCGGCTCGATGCAGGAAGTGCTCCTCGAGCACGGCGTGATCAAGAAGAAGCTGCCCATCGAGGAGCACGTCGCCCGCGAGTTCTTCCCCGTTCGATTGTGATCGGCCGCGCGCTCGTCGCGGCGGCGCTCCTCGCCGTCGCGATGCCGGCGGTGGCGACGGCCCAGGTCTTCGTCGCGTCGAAATCCCGTCCGCAGTTCGAGGTCGGCCCCCTGTTCGTTCGCGCCAACGTGACGCCCGCCCTCCGCCCCGTCACCGTTGACATCACCTGGAGCGTGGTCGTTCCGGGCCAGCGCACCCTGGCCGGC
>DASTCJ010000186.1:0-7048 GCA_035605575.1 Candidatus Methylomirabilota bacterium | reverse complement strand
GCTCGCTTGTATGTTTAACCATGATCAGCGCGGTAGAGTTTGAGTCGCCGCTGAGGCGAACAGACTGGCCATGCAGTTTGTCCCCTCGCTGGGGTGTTCGAGCCCGTGAGTGAGTAAAAGACGCATGGCCGCCGCGCTGGTCTTCCTCAAGCCCGAACGGTTACGCGCGCCGCCATCGAGCGCGCATGCACAAGTGTGGGATGCGAAGACCATGTCTGCAAACTCAGTGGTAGTGGGCATCGACGTGGCGAAGGCGCACGTCGATTGCGCCGCGCTCGGCGCGCAGTTGCCGACTCGGCATTTTACGAACGACATCGACGGGCATTCGGCGCTGGCCGCAGCGCTGCAGCCGCTTGGCGTGGCCTTGGTCGTAATGGAGGCCACCGGCGGCTACGAAACGGCAGTGGCCTGCGCGCTGCAGGCCGCCGGCCTTGCCGTGGCGGTGGTCAATCCCAAGCAGGCTCGCCATTTCGCCAAGGCCATGGGGCAGCTGGCCAAGACCGATCGTATCGATGCCGAAGCCTTGGCCGAATTGGCCGCAATGCTCCTGCGGCGCGGCGATTTGCAGCGCTTTGTCCGCCCGTTGCCCGATGCGCAGCAACGCGAACTCGCCGCCTTGGTCACCCGCCGCCGACAGCTGCTCACGATGCTGGTGGCGGAACGGCTGCGCCTGCAGTTGGCCACGGCCAAAGTACGACCCAGCATCGAGGCTTTGATCGCCGCCATCCGCGCCCAACTCGAGGACATCGACGCCCAGATGCAAGCTCATGTGCGGGAACACTTCGCCCCTCTCGATGAGCTGCTGCGCTCCGCCCGCGGCATCGGCCCGATCGCCAGCGCGACGCTCATCGCAACATTGCCCGAATTGGGTCGGCTTTCTCGCCGCGAAATCAGCGCCCTGGTCGGAGTCGCACCGATGGCCAACGATTCGGGCACCGCACATGGCCGACGACGCGTCACCGGCGGGCGCTTCCAGGTCCGCCGCGTGCTCTACATGGCCACGCTGAGCGCCGCCACTCACAATCCAACCATCAGGGCGCATTACCAACACCTGCTCGCCGCCGGCAAACTGCCTAAAGTCGCCTTGGTCGCCTGCATGCGCAAGCTGCTCACCACGCTCAATGCCATGGTCAGAACACACACGCAGTGGCACGAACGGCCTCACACCGCTTGACTCAAAAGACGGTTACTCATTCGACCGCCACCGGAATCTTGCCGATTCGCCGTTGCCATTCGCGCGGGCCGCGCTCGTGCACCGACGTGCCGGTCGCGTCGACGGCGACGGTCACCGGCATGTCCTTCACCTCGAACTCGTAGATCGCCTCCATGCCGAGGTCGGCGAACGCGACGACGCGCGAGCTCTTGATCGCTTTCGCCACGAGGTACGCGGCACCGCCGACCGCCATCAGGTACGCCGCACGATGTTTCCTGATCGCCTCGATCGCGACCGGTCCGCGTTCGGCCTTGCCGATCATCGCGATGAGACCGGTTTTCGCGAGCATCATCTCGGTGAACTTGTCCATCCGCGTCGACGTGGTCGGGCCGGCGGGACCGACGACTTCGTCGCGCACCGGATCGACGGGGCCGACGTAGTAGATGATCCGATTGTGGAAATCGACGCCCGGCGGCAGCGGCTCGCCGTTCGCGAAGAGATCGGCGATCCGCTTGTGCGCGGCGTCGCGCCCAGTGAGGATCTTGCCCGACAGGAGCAATCGATCGCCCGCCTTCCAGGTCGCGACCTCCGCGCCGGTGAGCATGTCGACGGCAACGCGCTTCGCGGCGCTCGACGGCGTCCAGTGCACGTCGGGCCAGCGGCCGAGGTCGGGCGGCTCGAGCTTCGCAGCGCCGCTGCCGTCGAGCGTGAAATGCGCATGACGCGTCGCCGCGCAATTGGGGATCATCGCGACGGGCTTCGATGCCGCGTGCGTCGGGTAGTCGAGGATCTTGACGTCGAGCACCGTCGACAGTCCGCCCAGCCCCTGCGCGCCGATGCCGAGCGCGTTCACTTTGTCGTAGAGCTCGATCCGCAGCTCCTCGAGCCCGTTGCGCGGGCCGCGGCCCTTGAGCTCGTGCATGTCGATCGGCTCCATCAGCGCCTGCTTGGCGAGCACCATCGCCTTCTCGGCGCTGCCGCCGATCCCGATGCCCAGCATCCCCGGAGGACACCACCCGGCGCCCATCCCGGGAACGGTCTTCAGCACCCAGTCGACGATCGAGTCCGACGGATTTAGCATGACGAACTTCGACTTGTTCTCGGAGCCGCCGCCCTTCGCCGCGATCTTCACGTCGACGGTGTCGCCCGGGACGAGATCGACGTGAACCACGCCCGGCGTGTTGTCCTTGGTGTTCCTGCGCGCCCCGGCGGGGTCGGCGACGATCGACGCGCGCAGTGTGTTGTCAGGGTCGAGATACGCACTGCGCACACCCTCGTTGACCATGTCGGTGATCGACATCGTCGCCCCGTCCCACGTGACGCCCATGCCGACTCGCACGAAAGCGACGACGATCCCCGTGTCCTGGCAAATCGGCCGGTGTCCTTCCGCGCACATCCGCGAATTGGTGAGAATCTGCGCGATCGCATCCTTCGCGGGGGGCGACTGCTCGGCCTCAAACGCGCGGCCGAGCGCTTCGATGTAGTCGAGCGGGTGATAGTAGGAGATGAACTGCAGCGCATCGGCCACACTGGTGATGAAATCGCTCTGCCGGATCGTCGTCATGGGGACCTCCGTGGGGAACGGCTCCGTCGGCCGGGGGTCGAGGCCCACGCAATTTTATCATCGCTGACGCGTCAATCCCGGACGTGCCTTGCGGCAGATCAAAAGCGTGGATTGCGGATTGCTCGGCCGATTGGTTAGACTGGACGGCGTTTTGCGGAAATTTCGGCCGCTCCCGGGCTTGGGGGCGACGTTGTCAGCCAGGAGATTCAAACATGTCAACGATCGAGTCGGTATCCAAGGAACAACGGACCTTTCCGCCGTCGCGAGAATTTGTCGCGCAGGCGACAGTCAAGAAAGCCGACTTCGATGCGCTGAACGCTGCGGCGAATGCCGACTTCGCCGGCTTCTGGGAAAAGCTCGGGCGCGAATCGATCGATTGGCACAAGCCGTTCACGCGCACGCTCGACGAATCGAAGGCGCCGTTCTACAAGTGGTTCGACGACGGCGTTCTCAACGTATCGTACAACTGCCTCGACCGAAACCTCACGAACGGCAACGCCAACCGTGTCGCGATCATCTTCGAAGCCGACGACGGCGCGGTGACGAAAGTCACCTACCAGGAGCTCTATCACCGCGTGTGCCGGCTTGCGAACGGACTCAAGTCGCTTGGAATCGAGAAGGGCGACCGGGTCCTTGTCTACATGCCGATGTCGATCGAGGGCGTGGTCGCGATGCAGGCGTGCGCGCGCATCGGCGCGACGCATTCGGTCGTCTTCGGCGGCTTCTCCGCAAAGTCGCTGCACGAGCGGATCATCGACGCCGGCGCGGTCGCCGTCATCACCGCCGACGAGCAGGCGCGCGGCGGCAAGCACCTGCCGCTCAAGGCGATCGTCGACGAAGCGCTCGGGATGGGCGGCTGCGACACCATTCGCAACGTCGTCGTCTACAAGCGCACCGGCGGCAACATCGCGTTCTCCGCGCCCCGCGACCTGTGGATGCACGAGCTCGTCGCCAAGCAGGCGGACACCTGTGAGCCCGAATGGGTGGGCGCCGAGCATCCGCTATTCGTCCTGTACACGTCGGGTTCCACCGGCAAGCCGAAGGGTGTACAGCACAGCTCCGGCGGCTATCTGCTCTGGGCGATCCTGACGATGCGCTGGGTGTTCGACATCAAGCCGACCGACGTCTTCTGGTGCACGGCCGACATCGGATGGGTCACCGGTCACACGTACATCGCGTACGGACCGCTCGCCGTCGGCGCGACGGAAGTCGTATTCGAGGGCATTCCGACCTACCCGGATGCCGGGCGCTTCTGGCAGACGATCGCGAAGCACAAGGTCTCGATCTTCTACACGGCGCCCACGGCGATCCGCGCGCTCGTCAAGGCGTCCGGCGTGACGCCGTCAACGGCGCCGAAGAACTACGACCTCGGCAGCCTGCGGCTGCTCGGCACCGTCGGCGAGCCGATCAACCCCGAAGCGTGGATGTGGTACCACGAGCAAGTCGGCGGGGGTCGCTGTCCGATCGTCGATACGTGGTGGCAGACCGAAACGGGCGGCCACATGATCTCGCCACTTCCCGGTGTGACGGCGACCGTTCCCGGCTCGTGCACACTGCCCGTGCCGGGCATCATGGCGGCAATCGTCGACGAGACGGGCAACGATGTCCAGCATGGGCACGGCGGCATCCTCGTGATCAAGCGCCCGTGGCCCGCGATGATCCGCACGATCTGGGGCGATCCCGACCGTTATCGCCAATCCTATGTTCCCGAGGAGCTCGTCGGCAAACTCTATCTCGCCGGCGACGGCGCGGTGCGCGACAAGGACACCGGTTATTTCACGATCATGGGCCGGATCGACGACGTGCTGAACGTCTCCGGCCACCGGCTGGGAACGATGGAGATCGAGTCGGCACTCGTCGCGAACGCGATGGTCGCCGAAGCCGCCGTCGTCGGACGTCCGGACGACATGACGGGCGAGGCCGTCTGCGCGTTCGTCGTGTTGAAGCAGCATCGGCCCAGCGGCGCCGACGCGGAGAAGATCGCGAAGGAGCTTCGCGACTGGGTCGGCAAGGAGATCGGGCCGATCGCCAAGCCGAAGGACATCCGCTTCGGCGACAACCTGCCGAAGACGCGCTCCGGCAAGATCATGCGGCGGCTGTTGCGCTCGATCGCGAAGGGCGAGGCCATCACGCAGGACGTCTCCACGCTCGAGAATCCGGCGATCCTCGAGCAGCTCAAGCAGACGCTGTAGGAGGCTTCGAGCGCCCGCCGGCGGTTCCCGTGGACGACGTTCAGACGACGGTCTTCTGGCTGCGGCTCGTACAGCTCGTCCTCGCGATACCGCTGCTCGCGCTCGCCGGGCAGGGAATCGTGTACGTGCTGGCGCGCCTGTTCGGCCAGGATCCGAAAGCGAACGTCTTCTACCGCATCCTCGAGACAGTAGGTTCCCCGTTCACGCGCGCGTGCCGATGGATCACGCCGAAGTTCGTCGCCGATCGCCATCTCCCTCTGGTCGCGCTGTCGCTGCTCCTCGTCGGCTACGTGTGGACGGTGCTGGCGATTGCGAGCGCGTGTCTGGGTGCCGGTCTGCCCGTTGGTCAGTGCCTGCGGGGACGATGATTGCCGCAGTGCCGCACGGTATCAAGCGCTGGTTTTTCAACAATATGGCGGCTTGGTGCGTGCTGTTCAGGCGACGCGATCGCGCGCTTGACTTCTATCGGAAGATGCTGGCGCTGGACCCGAACGACGTGCTGGCGCTCGCGTCGATCGGCTATCAGAGCGCGCAGCTTGGCCGCAAGCGCGAAGCGCTGGCGATGTTCGATCGCGTGCTCGAGCTCGAGCCCGACGATGCCGAGGCGCACTTCAACCGCGGCTTTCTGCTGCAGGAGCGCAACGATCACGAAGGCGCGATGGCCGCGTTCCAACTGGCACTCGCAATCAATCCGGACCACGATCGCGCTCTCTACGGCATCGCGCTCTCGCTCATCTCGACCCGACGGCCGGAGGAGGCGCTCGCCCCTCTGAAGAGGAACACCGAGCTCCAGCCGATGAGCCCCTACGGCTGGTACCAGCTCGCGCGCGTCCAGCACGATCTCGGGCGCTCCGACGAAACGCAGAAGGTGCTCGACCATTTGGCGAAGTTCGAGCCCAATGTCGCCCGGCAGCTCGAGAGGGAGACCGGGCTTAAGGCAAAGCCGCTGTCGTAGCGCCGCGGCAAAGCCTTGCGATGGCGCCGCCGGCCGGGTCGCGGCCGGGCCGAGCCGGGACGATGGCGGGCGGCGCCGCTATTGCGATCGGGGAAAAGGTGGCTATACTCCGGCCAATCGCGAGGGCCTCGTACGGAGGGCAAGAACAATAACCGTCGCGTGATGGCCGCGATGCGCGAGCTTCTTGCGGTTGTCCCACACCGTCCCAGGGAGGAATCTTCCATGCAGTTGACCGAAAGGCAAGTTGAATACTGGCACCGAAACCTCACGATTACCGCGATCCTGCTCTTCATCTGGTTCGTGGTGACGTTCGTCATGGGCTATTACGCCCGCGAGCTTTCGTTCAACTTCTTCGGATGGACCTTTGCGTTCTGGATGGCCGCGCAGGGCTCGCTGATCATCTACGTGATCATCATCTGGTACTACGCGCGCTACATGAACAAGCTCGATCGCGAATTCGACGTGCATGAAGGGGAGGACGAATAATGGCCGGCGCTCCAGCACCAGCTCGCACGGAAGGACTGTTCTCCGTTGGTTCGGGCAAGCGATTCAAGTCGCAGCTGCAAAAGGTCTACACGTGGTACACGGGCGGCTTCATCGTGTTCATCATCTTTCTCGCGATCGCCGAGCAGATGGGCATGCCGCGTCGGTGGATCGGTTACATCTTCCTGCTCGCGACGGTTGGCCTGTACGCCGGTATCGGCATCATGAGCCGCACGTCGGACGCCGCCGAGTACTACGTCGCCGGGCGCCGGGTTCCGGCGATCTTCAACGGCATGGCCACCGGCGCGGACTGGATGAGTGCGGCGTCGTTCATCGGCATGGCGGGAACGCTCTATCTCACCGGCTTCGGCGGCCTTGCGTTCGTCATGGGCTGGACCGGCGGCTATTGCCTCGTCGCGCTGTTCCTCGCGCCGTACCTCCGCAAGTTCGGGCAATTCACGATTCCCGACTTCCTCGGCGCGCGCTACGGCGGCCACATTCCGCGCGCGGTGGGGATCTTCGCGGCGATCCTGTGCTCGTTCACCTATGTCGTCGCGCAGATCTACGGCGTGGGCCTCATCACGACGCGGCTCACCGGCGTGTCCTTCGAGCTCGGCATCTTCCTGGGTTTGGGCGGCATTCTGGTCTGCTCGTTCCTCGGCGGAATGCGCGCGGTGACATGGACGCAGGTCGCGCAGTAC
>DASTCJ010000241.1:0-28839 GCA_035605575.1 Candidatus Methylomirabilota bacterium | reverse complement strand
GAGTTCCGCCGTCACGAGCCGTGGCGCGCCATCCCGATCGTCGTGATCACTGCGAAGGACCTGTCCCGGGAGGACCGCGAGCGCCTCAACGGCTACGTCCAGAAGATTCTCCAGAAGGGGGCCTACGGCCGCGACGACCTGCTCGGCGAGGTGCGCGAGCTGGTCGCCCGGAGTCTGGCGGCGGGCCGAAGGTCGAGGAGTTGATGACCAAGATCCTCCTCGTCGAAGACAACGAGATGAATCGCGACATGCTGTCCCGCCGTCTGATCAAGCGCGGCTACGACGTCAAGATCGCGCTCGACGGCGAGCAGGGCGTGGCCATGGCGCGCTCCGAGCTGCCCGCCCTCATTCTGATGGACATGAGCTTGCCGGGCCTGGATGGCTGGGACGCCACGCGGCAGCTGAAATCCATGCCCGAGACGCGCGGCATTCCCGTGATCGCGCTGACCGCTCACGCCATGTCCGGCGACCGCGAGAAGGCCACCGCGGCCGGCTGCGACGACTTCGATACGAAGCCCGTGGAGCTCAGCCGATTGATCGAGAAAATCGAAGCGCTGCTCGCCCGTACCGCCCGCGGGTGACGATGGACCCCGGCGCGCAGCTGCGGCACGAGCTTCGCACGCCGCTCAATCACATCATCGGCTACGCCGAGATGCTGCTCGAAGAGCTGCAAGACGGCGACAAGGCGGGCGTGGCTTCCGGCCTCGCGACGCTCCGCGCCGACGCCCGTGAGCTCCTCACGCTGCTCAACGAGGTGCTCGCCCGCGGTCAGGCGAGCGCGGCCGACCTCGTCGCGGCCCGCGATCGATTCCGCCCGCCGCTCCAGCGAATCCGCGCGTTGGCCGACATTTTGCGAAGGAAAGCCGCGGACGCCGGCGTCGAGGCACTGCTCGCGGACCTCGATCGCATTCGCGCCGCGGCCGCGCGCCTGGACGAGCTGCTGCATCACGGTGGCGCGACATCGCCCGACGTGTCGGAGCCCGGGGGCGGCACCGAGGTCGCGAGCAAACCAGGGCGAAGCACCATCCTGGTCGTCGACGACAACGAGGACAACCGCGACATGCTGGCCCGCCGGCTGCGCCGTCAGGGCTACGAGGTGCTGACCGCGGTCGGCGGCCGTTCGGCGCTCGACACTCTCGGGCGTACCTCGATCGATCTCGTGCTCCTGGACGTGATGATGCCGGATCTCGACGGCTATGCCGTGCTCGAGCAGATGAAGCGCGACGCCGCGCTGCGCGACATCCCGGTGCTCATGATCTCCGCGCTCGACGAGCTCGACAGCGTGGCGCGGTGCATCCAGCTCGGCGCCGAAGATTATCTCGGCAAGCCGTTCGAGCCCGTGTTGCTGCAAGCCCGGATCGGCGCCTGCCTGGAGAAGAAACGGCTCCACGACCAGGAGACGCGGCATCGCCGCGAGCTGGCCGAGTGGAACCAGACGCTCGAGCGGCGCGTGGCCGAGCAGGTCGCGCAGCTCGAGCGCCTGGGACGCTTGAAGCGCTTCTTCTCCCCACAGCTGGCCGAGCTGATCGTTCGGGGCGGCGCCGAAGATCCGCTCAAGACCCACCGGCGCGAGGTCACCGTGGTCTTCGTCGATCTGCGCGGCTTCACGGCCTTCGCCGAGACCGCGGAGCCCGAAGAGGTGATGGAGGTCCTGCGGCAGTACCACGCAGAGATGGGGCGTCTCATCGTCGAGCACCAGGGCACGCTGGAGCGGTTCACCGGCGACGGGATGATGGTGTTCTTCAATGATCCGGTGGAGATCGCGAATCCAGCCGAGCATGCGATCCGCATGGCCGTCGCCATGCGCGACGTCGTCACGCGCCTGGCCGAGCGCTGGCGCAAGCGTGGCTGGGACCTGGCGCTCGGCGTCGGCATCGCGCAGGGCTATGCGACGATCGGCGCCATCGGCTTCGAGGGACGGCTCGATTACGGCGCCATCGGCACCGTGACGAATCTCGCGGCACGGCTCTGCGGCGAGGCGGCGGCGGGGCAAATCCTGATCTCGGGTCGGGTGGCGGCGGCGACCGAGCATCTGATCGACGCCGACGAGATCGGCGCCTTGACCCTGAAGGGCTTCGTCCGCCCGCTGCCCACATGGAACGTGCGCGGCCTGAAGAACGCGTAGCGCGCGCCCACGGCGTCCGCATCGTGTATTCTCGCCGCACATGAAGCTCGGTCTCAGCATCGGCTACTCCGGCGCAGAGCTCCGGTTGCCCGTCGAGAAGATACAGCTCGCCGAGCGCCTCGGCTTCGACTCGGTGTGGACGGCGGAGGCCTACGGCTCGGATGCGATCACGCCGCTCGCGTATCTGGCGGCAGTGACCAAGCGCATCAGACTCGGCACCGGCATCATGCAGCTCGCGGCGCGGACGCCGGCCGCGGCGGCGATGGCCGCCGGCACGGTGGACGCCCTCGCCGGCGGCGGCCGCGTCATCGCCGGTCTCGGCGTGTCGGGGCCACAGATCGTCGAGGGCTGGTACGGACAGCCGTGGGGCAGGCCGTACTGGCGCATCCGCGACTACGTCGCGATCATGCGCAAGATCTTCGAGCGCAAGGAGCCGGTCGCGCATGCGGGCCGCGAGATCTCGCTGCCGTACACGGGGCCGGGCGCGCTCGGCGTCGGCAAGCCGCTCGTCTCGATCCTCCACATGAACCCGCAGCTGCCGATCTGGCTCGGCACCGGCACCGAGGCCAACGTCACGCTCACGGCGGAGATCGCCGACGGCTGGCTGCCGCTCGGCTTCGTGCCGCGGCTCATGCCGTTGTACCGGCCGTGGCTCGAGGAAGGGTTTCGCCGCGCGGGAACGGGCAAGGGCTACCGGAACTTCGAGATCCAGCCGCGCGCAGAGGTGATCGTCACGGACGACGTGCGAGCGGCCCTGGCGCGGCAGAAGCCGCGCGTTGCGCTCTACGTGGGCGGCATGGGCATCGCGACAAGAACTTCCATAAGGAGATGATGGTGCGCCGCGGGTTCGGTGAGGCGGCGCAGAGGATCCAGGAGCTGTTCCTCGCCAGGCGCAAGGAGGAGGCGGTGGCAGCGGTGCCGGACGACTTCTGCGACGAGATGTCGCTGGTGGGGCCGGTCGCGCGTATCCGCGAGCGCTATCGCGCCTGGGCCGACTCCGGCATCACGGGACTCACCATCGTGGCCGATCAGCCCGAGGCGATGGAGCTGATGGCGAGCCTCGCGCGGTGAGCGCGCTCGCCGACCCGAAGATCCAGCGCTTCCTCGCGACCAAGGAGATCGTCGTGCTGGCCACGACGAAGCCCGACGGCGCGCCGCTGGCGACGGCGATGTGGTTCCTGCACGACCCGGCCGCGCTCACCATGATCAGCGTGGCCAACCTCCAGAAGGTGCGCAATCTGCGTCGCGACTCGCGGGTGTCCGTGGTGGCCGAAGCCGGTGGCGGCGGCAAGCCGATCTGCGGCGTCGCCGTCGAGGGCCGCGCGGAGTTTCTCGGCGACGGGCCCGAGCGGCGCGCGCTCGTCGACCGGTTCCATCAAAAGTACGCCGAGCTCAAGGGATACTGGGGCGGTCACGACATGCCGGCCGATCGCGTGATGTTCCGCATCGTGCCCGCGCGCGTGCGTGAGTGGGGACTCTGACATGCAGATTCGACAGATCCATCCCGTGTTCGTGGGCGAAGTGTCGGACATCGACATCACGCGCGCGCTGGCGCCTGACGAGGTCGCCGCGATCGACGCCGGCATGAACGAGCACGCCGTGCTCGTCTTCCACGATCAGAAGCTGACCGACGAGCAGCAGATGGCGTTCACCGTGAACTTCGGCACCCTGGAGGACGCGCGCGGCGGCAACATCACCAGGGACGAGGACCGGCGGCTCGCCGTCGGGATGAACGACGTCTCGAATCTCGACAAGAACGGACGCCCGCTCGACCGGGAGTCACGGCAGCGGTGGTTCAACCTCGGCAACATGCTGTGGCACTCGGACAGCTCGTTCCGCGCCATCCCCGCCAAGTACTCGCTGCTGAGCGCGCGGCTCGTCAACCCCGTCGGCGGCAACACCGAGTACGCCGATATGCGCGCCGCCTACGACGCCCTCGACGAGGCCACCAAGAAGCTGATCGAGGATCTCGTGTGCGAGCACTCGCTCATGTACTCGCGCGGGTCGCTCGGCATGCTCGAGTACTCCGACGAAGAGCGCGCGATGTTCCGGCCGGTGCGGCAGCGGCTGGTGCGCACGCATCCGGTCACCGGCCGGAAGTCCCTCTATCTCTCGTCCCACGCCGGCGCCATCATCGGGATGCCGATGGCGGAGGCACGCATCCTGCTCCGCGATCTCACCGAGCACGCCACGCAGCCGCGGTTCGTCTACGTCCATCGCTGGCGGCAATGGGACTTCGTCATGTGGGACAATCGCCGCACGATGCACCGCGTCCGCCGCTACGACGACGCGCAGCCCCGCGACATGCGCCGCACGACCCTGCGCGGCGACGCGCCGACTTACGACGACCAACTCCAGCCTCATCCGGCATGACTTTCGAGCAGCGCGAATCCGAGCGCAGCGACGAGCAACGACCTGCGCCGGGAAGTCGACGTCATTCAATCACCTGATCGGCCCGCACCAGCAGCGACGGCGGGATCGTGAGGCCGAGTGCCTTGGCGGTTTTAAGGTTGATCACCAGGTCAAAGTGCACGGCCTGTTCCACTGGCAGCTCACCTGGCTTGGCGCCATTCAAAATCTTGTCCACAAACCCTGCGGCTCGCTGCCAGAGCTCTAACCGGTTGGGGCCGTAGGCCATCAGACCACCAGCCTCGGCAAAAACAGTCAACCCGAAGACCGTCGGCAGGCGGTACTTTGTCGCGGTATGGGCGATGGCCCTCGAGGAGACGTTGATCATCCCATCCTCGATCGCTAGAAGACCGCCCTGACGTTGGCTGAGCGCTGACAAAGCATCATCGACTTCTCCGGGACCGCGGATCGTGATCTGTTCAACCACGATGCTCAGCGGTTTGGCCGCCTGTTCTATTGCCTTCACTATGGGGCCGTGGACTCTGTTGTTCGGGTTCCATACAACGGTGAGATGGGACAGTGCAGGAATGACTTCCCTGAGAAGTTGAAGCCGCTTAACAGCCAGCTCGGAGATAAAGAACGACGCGCCCGTCAGATTACCGCCTGGACGGGTGAGATTGCTCACGAGCCCCGCCAGCACAGGATCGCCGGTAACGGTCATGACGATTGGTATCGTGCGTGTCGCCGCTGTCGCCGCTCGGGTTGGTGGCGTACCTTCTGTGACGATGACATCGGGTTTGAATTTGACCAGATCCCGAGCGAGAAGCGGCAGTCGCTCATAATTACCGCCGGCATATCGGTAATCAATCGCAGTGTTCTCGCCTTCGCGATATCCGCGGCGCCCGAGCTCTTGCCGGAACATCTCGATGTAGGGGCTGACAAAGGACTCGGAGGCACCTATGAGAACGCCGATACGGTGGTGTTTGCCGGATTGTTGCGCCTCGGAGTCGAACGGGGCGGCGAGCGCAGAGGCCAGCGAGACCAGCACGAAGCGGCGGCGGTCCATGCGGGGACGTTAGGCGCGACGACGACTCAGGTCAAGCTGGCGTGTTTGCCCATGCGGCTAGTGACGCGCCAGAGCGCTGAGTCACCATTTGGCCGCCAGGCGCCGCGGCTCCCAGTGCTGGGCGCGGTGGGCGTCCACGTCGCCAGGGCGCGCAAAGAGCTTGATGAGGATGACGCCGGCGAGGAAGCCGCCCACGTGGGCGCCGAAGGCGACGCCGCCCTCGTCCTGGGCGCCCATCATGCCGATGAGGCCGCTCACCATCTGCAGTCCCGCCCAGTAGATCAGCATCGTCCACGCCGGCAGCGCGATCGAGATCGGGAAGATGCCGATCGGCACGATGCAGTACACGCGCACGCGCGGGTACAGGATCAGATAGGCGCCCATCACGCCACTGATGGCGCCGGAGGCGCCGACCATCGGAATGGGTGAGTCCGCATTGAGGAACACCTGCGTCATGGCCGCGGTGATGCCGCACGCGAGGTAGAACACGGCGTAGCGCGCGCGGCCCATCGAGTCCTCGATGTTGTTGCCGAAGATCCACAGGAACCACATGTTGCCCAGCAGGTGCATCCACGACCCGTGCAGGAACATCGACGTCAGCACGTTGGCGACCTGCCGGCCCGGATCGGTGAGACAGGTGAGGCCGTCGCCCATCGGAAACGGCGTGCCGGGCGGGAGCCGCAGCGTCAGCTCGCCAGCAATGAGACCGTGCTCGCAGACCGCGCGCGCCATCGCGAGCGGCGAGCCGGCGCCCTCGGCCACGATCCACACCAGCACGTTGAGGGCGATGATCGCGTAGGTGACGAGCGGCGTGCGCAGCGTCTCGTTCTCGTCGTGGTAGGGAAACATCAGCTGAGCGTGAAGCCGGCATAGCCGGCCGCCGCGACCTCGTCGCACTTTTGCCGGTACACGCCGACGCCGCCGATGTACGGCATGAAGATCCGCGGCTTGCCCGGCACGTTGGCGCCCATGTACCAGGATTTCGCGAGCGGGTAGAGCGTCATGTGACCGACCTCGTTGACATGCGCGACCCACGCCTCCTCCGCTTCGGGCGTGGCCTCGATGCGCGCGTGGCCACCCGCACGCAGATGGACCAGGCAGTTGGCAATCCAGTCGACGTGCTGCTCGATCGACACGATCATGTTGCTCAGTACGGAGGGACTGCCGGGGCCCGTGATGGTGAACAAGTTCGGGAAGCCGGCGACGGCCAAGCCCAGGTACGTGCGGGGTCCCGCCGACCATTTCTCGCGCAGGGTGAGACCGCCGCGCCCGCGGATGTCGATCTTCAGCAGGGCGCCCGTCATCGCGTCGAACCCCGTGGCGAACACCAGGCTGTCGACGTGGTACTCGGTGTCGGGCGTGCGCACGCCGCGCGGCGTGATGGCCTCGAGCGGTGTCTTGCGCAAGTCGACGAGGGTGACGTTGTCCCGGTTGAACGTCGCGTAGTAGTCGGTGTCGACGCAGAGCCGCTTGGTGCCCAGCGGATAGTCCGTCGGCGTCAGCGCCGCCGCGACAGTGGGGTCTTTCACGATGGCGCGAATCTTCTTGCGAAAGAACTCGGCCGCCGTGTCGTTGGCGTCCTGGCTCACGAGGATATCGGAGTAGGCGGCCGAGAAGCCGAGGCCGCCACGCTGCCAGCGCTTCTCGTACTCGCGCTCGCGCTCGTCGGCGGTCACGGCCAGCGCCGAGTCGCCGCTCCGCTCGACGACGAAGCCGACGCGCGACTCGCGCGCCTGTCGCCGGAAATCGGCGTAGCTCGCCTTCACCCGGCGCTCGTACTCGGGATCGAGCGGCGCGTTGTGCGCGGGCATGCTGTAGTTCGGCGTGCGCTGGAAGACGAAGAGGTGCCGGGCCTGGCGCGCGATGATCGGGATCGACTGGATGGCCGAGGAGCCGGTGCCGATCACGGCCACGCGCTGGCCGGTGAAGTCGACACCACCGTGCGGCCAGCGTCCCGTGTGGTACCAGGGGCCCGCGAACGTCTCGCGGCCGGGGATGTCGGGGACCTGGGCGTCGGACAGGCAGCCGGTGGCCATGATGCAGAAGCGCGCGGCGACGCGATCGCCGCGATCTGTCTCGACGGTCCAGCGACTGCTGGCGTCGTCGAAGACGGCCGAGGTCACGCGGGTCGAGAGCTGGACGTCACGCCGGAGGTCGAAGCGGTCGGCGACGTGATTGATGTAGGAGAGAATCTCCGGCTGGGCGGCGTAGCGCTCGCTCCACTTCCATTCCTGCTGCAGCTCGTCCGAGAACGAATAGGAGTAATCCATGCTCTCGACGTCGCAGCGGGCGCCGGGATAGCGATTCCAGTACCACGTGCCGCCCACGCCGTCGCCCGCCTCGAACACCTGTGTGGACAGGCCGAGCCCGCGCAGGCGATGGAGCATATAGAGGCCCCCGAAGCCGGCGCCGACGACAACGGCATCGAGGCGTCGCTCCGTGCTCATGGCTTGTCCGTCTCCCTTCTCAGCACCGACCCCGGCAAGGGTAACATCGCGCGCGGCCGCATGAGGTCGACGGCGGTGTTGGCGGCGAGCGCGACCAGGATCAGCACGCCCCCCGCCAGCGACGCCGGCGCCGGTCGGTCGTCGAGCACGAGCCAGACCCAGAGCGGCCCGAGCACCGTCTCCAGCATGCCAAGGAGCGAGCTCTGTGCCGCCGGGATCAACCGCGCGCCCGCCATGAACAGCAGGAAGCCCGCGCCGAACTGGCCGATGCCGAAGAACGCCAGGAGGACCAGGTCGCGCGGCATCGTTTCGAGCGGCGTCGCCAGCGGCAGCGCGGCCAGGAAGGTGAAGGTCGTTGCGAGCGCGGCCGCCGGCGTCATCGGCAGCGGATGGCGCCGGACGAGCACCGTGGCGACGGCAAAGCTCGTGGCCATGACGACGGCGAGCAGATCGCCGAGCAGCGCGCCGCGCCCGTAAGACCCGGAGACCATGACCACGGCGCCGGCGAGGGCCACGCCCATGCTGAGCCAGGTGCGCGGCGGCACGCGCTCGCCGAGCAGCAACCATCCGAGCACGCCGACGACGTAGGGACTCGTCGACATGAGCAACAGCGTGTTGGCCACCGAGGTGTGCGCGAGGGAGAAGATGAAACAGGTGGACGCGATGGCCATGCACGCGGCGACCGCGACGACGGACCGGCCGCCTTGCCGCCATTGCTGGAAGATGCTCCGCCGCCGGACGACGGACAGCAGCACGCCGAGGAACACGGACGCGAACAGGCTGCGCCAGAAGTTCGTCGTCCAGGGGCTCGTCGTCACCAGCCGCGCGATCAGTGCGCCGCTACTCCAGCACACGGCGGCGCTGGTCACGAGCAGCGCGCCCCGGCGGGCGGGATTCACACGCGGCTCAATGGTGTGAGGCCGACGGGCCCGGAGATCAGCGCGCCCCTGAGCCGGCTCAGGTCTGCAGGTCGCCCACCGCCGATGCCAGCGCCTCCAGCTCCGCGCGCCAGGCGCGCGGCGGCACCACGGGGCGGACGACGAACTTCGAGAAGCCGACCGCGATGAAGCGCTCGAGCAGCGCCCGCAGCGCCGGCAGGCCGATCGGCGTGAGCTCGAGCGCCCGCGGGCGCCGCGCCGCGAGCGTCCGCGCCGTCGACGCGTCGAGCGGCGCGCTGGCGTAGCCGATGCTGACGCCGAAGTGCTCGCGACTGATCGTTCGACCGGCGCGCGCCGCCGCCGCGTCGATCACCTCGCGTCCGGCCGCCGCCTCTTCCGGCGTGCAGAGCGAGGGCAGCCAGCCGTCGGACAGTCGGCCGCAGCGCTCGAGCGCGGCCGGCGCCGTTCCGCCAAGCCACACCTCGAGCGGCTGCTGCACCGGGCGCGGCGACAGCGTCACGTCGGCGAAGCTGCCGGCGGGGCCATCGTGGCTGACGCGCTCGCCGGCCCAGAGCCGGCGCAGGAGCGGCAGCGCTTCGTCGATGACGGCGCCCCGACGCTTCGGATCCGCGCCGATCGCCTCGCGCTCGGGGGCGTAGGTGAGGCCGGGCACGAGGGTCACCAGCAACCGGCCCTGCGACAGCACGTCGAGGCTCGCCAGCTGCTTGGCCAGCCGGATCACGTTGCGTCCGGGCAGGAGCATCGTGGTGCCGAGCTTGACGCGCGGATTGCGCGCGGCCGCCCAGGCCAGGCCGACGGCGGGATCGAGCACGGGGCCGGTGAGGACTTCGGAGAGCCAGAGGGAGTCGAAGCCGAGCTCATCGAGGCCGGTCATGATCTCGCCGAGCGCGTCCGGAGTGGCCGCGGCCACCGCGGCGCCGATGCCGATGCGGATCTTCATCGGCCGAGCGCGGCAGGCAGCGCCGCCACGAGCTCGCGCAGGCACTCACGAATGCGCGCGATGTTCGGTTCCGCCTTCGCGGGGATCTCGCCGCGGCGCACCTGCGCGATGAACTCCTCGGCCGTGGCTCGCATGAGGAGCGCCGCGTTGATCTCGACCTGCAGCGCGTGGACGCGCCGCCGCGCGGGATCGCCGTAGGTCGCCACGATGTTGCCGCCGGTGTAGCCGCTCACGTCGCGGTGGACGCCGAACCCGTGCCGCGTGAAGATCGTCTCGGCCGTGTCCGCCAGTCGAGCCTCGCACGTCGCGCCCCGGCAGGTGCCGATGATCACCTGGTGCTCCTTCATGCGGCGCGGGCTGCCGGTGTGGCCGTCGACGAGGATCGCGTGGCCGAACGTCTCGCGAAGCTCGTCGAGCAGGCGGTCGAGGGTGGCGTAATAGGGATCGTAGAGCGACTGCAGTCGCGCCTCCAGATCGGCCGGGGCGAGCGGGCGCGCGAAGATCGGGGCGTCGCGCATCGTGTGGGTGCGCACGACGCCGCGGCGCGACCGCACCTCGCCGTCGTGCTGCTCGAAATCGTCGCGACGGCGGTTGACGTCGACGAACATCCGCGAGAACGGCGTGGCCAGCACGGTGGCCCCGTGCTCGTGGAGATCGGCGTAGAGATCGCCGACGAACGTGTCCGCGAAGCCGTAGGCAAACGTCTCGAACGACGGCTCGTGGTAATCGTCGCGCGTGATGTGCGGCAGCGGCCTGGTCCCGTAGTGCGGCACGCTGACCAGCACTGGTGTTCGCCGGCCGGCCGCCGGCCGCCGCACGATCGGGAAGGTTTCGCGCATGCCGGTCTCGCGCATGCCTCAAGATAGCGTGGTCATGCGTGAAACCCAAGTCGCGCCTCGGCTGGCTGTCTTCGGCCTCGGGGACTTCCGCGCGCTCGGCGTCTCCATCGTTCTCAACGCCTTCGGCATGATGGGCGAGACGGTCGTGCTCGGCTGGCTCACGCTAGAGCTGACGAACTCGCCGCTGATGGTCGGCGCGGCCCTCGGCACGCGCATGCTGCCGCTGTTCTTCGTCGGCGTGCCCGCCGGCGCCCTGGCCGATCGGTTTTCACGCCGCCGGCTGCTCATGCTCACCGGCGCCGGTCAGGCGCTGACGGCGGCCACACTCGGCGCCTTCGCGCTCACCGGTCGGGTGACGCTCGCGCACGTGTTCGTGCTGACGCTCGGCGCCGGCGTGCTGCGCGCCGTGGAGCACGCGGCGCGCCAGGGCTACACGCACGACATCGTCGGGCCGGCCGGCCTCGTGCACGGTCTGGCCGTTCTCGGCGTGGCCATGCGCGCCGGCTGGCTCGTCGGCTCGCTCGGCGTCGGCGCCGTCATCGCCCGCGCGGGCTCCGGCGCCGCCTACGTCGCGGTCGCGCTCGGCTTTCTTGGCGGCGCGCTCGCGCTGTCGCTCGCGACGGCGCCGGCACCGAGCCCCGGCGCGGTGCGCGGCTCGCTCTGGCGCAGCGCGCTCGACTTTCTTCGTGCCATCCGGCGCGATCGACGGCTGCTCGTGCTGATGATGCTGACCGCGGGCGCCGAGATCCTCGGCTTCGCGCACCAGGCGGTGCTGCCGAGTCTCGCCCGCGATGTGCTGCACACCGGACCGGAAGGGCTCGGCGCCCTGGCCGCCGCGCGCTCGGTCGGCGGCATGCTCGGCCTGATCGCGGCGTTTCGGGGCAGCGCCAGCGGCGGCCGATTCCTCGGCTCGCTGCTCGCCTTCGGCGGCACGCTGATGGTTCTCGCTGTCTCGCCATCCCTGCTCGGCTTCGCCGGCGTGCTCGTCGTGCTGACGGCGGTGAACGCGGCCGGCGCGCTGGTGGACATCCTCGCTCAGAGCCTCGTGCAGCTGGCGGTGCCGCCAGCGCTGCGCGGCCGGGCCGGTGGCGCGTGGGTGGTCGCCATCGGACTGGCGCCGCTCGGACAGCTCCAGATCGGCGCCCTCGCTTCCGTGTTCAGCGTCGGCGTCGCGCTCGGGACGAGCGGCCTCGCCCTCGTGCTGCTTGCTGTCGCCACGGCCCTCATCTACCCACGGGTGAAAGAGATCTGATCGACCGCTATACTCGGCGCATGATCGCCGAGCCGAGCCCCTCGCTGCTGCGGCTGACGCACGTGATCTATGCGCTCCACGCCGCGAGCCTGCTGATTGGGATCGTGGGCGCGGCCACCGTGGTCGGCGCGTTCTTGCTCGGCTGGCCCTCCCTGATTGCGGTGATTTTGAACTACGTCAAACGCAGCGAGGCGCGCGGCACCTGGCTCGAGTCGCACTTCCGCTGGCAGATCCGAACGTTCTGGTTCGGGCTCCTCTGGGTGTCGCTCTGCATGCTCTTCATCGTCTTCACCCTCGGCATCGGGATTCTCGTCGCGTGGATCCCGCTCGGCGCCGTCGGCCTCTGGTTCATCTACCGCATCGCGCGCGGCTGGCTGGCGCTGCTCGACCGCCGGCCGATGTACGCGCACTAACCTGTATGATCCGGCCCTAGGAGACCACGATGCCCTTGACTCATGAGACTGCGACCGCGCTCGATCCGCAGGCCAAGGCCGTCATCGATCTCGTCATCAAGTCGGGACGGCCGCCGTATCACCAGCTCTCGCCCAAGGACGCGCGCCAGCTCTTTCGTGAGACGCGCCCGGCCTCCACACCGCCGGCGCCGGAGATCGGCGCCGTGTCCGACCTGCGCGCCGATCACATCCCGTTTCGCCTCTATCGTCCGAAGGGCGTGCCCGCGTCCGCGCCGCTGCCCGCGCTGATCTTCTTCCATGGCGGCGGCTGGGTGATCGGCGACCTCGAGACGCACGACGTGCTCTGCCGGCAGCTCACCGCCGCCGCCGGGATCAGCGTGGTGAACGTGGACTATCGGCTGGCGCCCGAGCACCGCTATCCGGCCGCCGTCGAGGACGCATGGGCGGCGGTGCGCTGGGTGGAAAAGCACGCGGCGGAGCTTGCCATCGATTCGGCGCGGCTCGCGGTCGGTGGCGACAGTGCCGGTGGCAATCTGGCCGCGGTGGTCGCTCTCCTCGCGCGCGATCACGGCGGACCATCGCTCGCGCTCCAGGTCCTGACCTATCCCGTCACCGACGTGGCCGCAGAGTCCGCGTCGTACGCGGAGTTCGCGGATGGGTTCCTGCTCACCCGCGACTCGATGCGCTGGTTCATCGAGCATTACGTGCCCGAGCGGAAGGACCGGCTGGACTGGCGCGCGTCACCGCTGCGCGCCCAATCGCTGGCCGGCGTGGCGCCGGCGCTGGTGGTAACGGCGGGCTTCGATCCGCTGCGCGACGAGGGTGAGGCCTACGGGCGGCGGCTACGCGAGGCTGGAGTACGCGTCGACATGGTGTGCTACGGCGGCATGATCCACGGCTTCGCACCGATGGGGCGACTCATCGAGACCGGCAATCGCGCGGTCGCGCATGCCGCGGCCTCGCTGCGGCAGGCCCTCGGCCTCGGCGGCTGAGCGGCTCAGGCGAGCTCGAGCCAGTCGAACCAGACCGGGTGGTGCCGCTTGTACCACTCGAGCACGGTGCGGATGCGCGCCTGCTTGTCCGTCGACAGCACCCGCTCGTTGATTTGCTCGAAGCGGACGCGGATGCGGTCGCCGTCGTGCTCGAGCGCCTGCGGGATCATCGTCTGCAGCTCGTTGCGAATGCGCCCGGAGTCCGAGACCTTCACCGGCCGCGTGGCGTGATCCACGCCGGAGAGGAAGCGCACGAGCAGGGGACTGAAGACCTGGCGCGTCTCTTCGAACGTCTCCATCAGCCGCAGCGTGAAGGTGATGCGGCTCGACGCCTTGCGCGTGGCCAGCAGCGTGGTCACCCGGTAGACGTTGTCCGCCACGCGGGTGACGCCGGGCGCGCCGGTGTAGGGATCCTCGCCGATGTAGCCGACGCTGGCGAGCACGTGCCAGTCCTTCTCGGGCAGGAAGTCGTCGGCCTGCAGGACGGGCTTGCTGCGCGGCATGTTGGAGGCGGCCGCCTCCTCGATCGCTTCCTTATATACATGGAGCTTGCCGGCGTCGACGTCGGTCACGCCGAGGACGGCTCCGAGCCGTGAGCCGAAGTCCGGCGCCGCCGGATCGAGCTGCATGAGGCGCGCCTCCACGTCCACGGGCCGCTCGAACGTCGGCGAGAAGAGCGCCATCGTGCTGTGCACGTCGAGCACGTCGGAGAGGCTGGCCGCCTGCATGGCCTCGGCGGTGGCGGCATAGCCGTCACAGAGGAAAACGTGGGTGGCGCCGGCCGCGTCCCGCCAGCTGCCGACCAGGAAGGTGGGCGCGTACGTCCCGGAGTCCGTGAAGACGGCGATGCCCGACGGCGCCTTCCAGCCGTCGTCGACCAGATGGACACCGACGCGCTCCCACTCCTCCCAGAGCTTGCCGAGCCGGTGCTGCCGGCTCTTGCCTCGGAGCGTCCACACGTGGATGTGCTCGCGTCGGATGCCCGGATACGCCGCCTCGATCGCTTCGGCGACCTGCTTGCGCGGGGTGCGATAGTCGAGGAGCACCGAGGCGTTGGCCGCGGCTTCCGCCACGCGTGCGGGCACGGTCAGGCAGCCCATGTAGGATTCGTACGGGCGGGACAGGCGCAGCGGCGAGTCGAAGAGATGGAAGACCGCCATCGGTCCCGTCGGCTTGCCATCGGCGAAGCGCGAGGTGTTCTCCAGCGTGTCGACGGCGGCGCCCCACAGCGTGATGCCCCGGCTCTGCAGCCAGGCGTAGAACTGATCGAAGCTGTGGCCGCGCTCGTTGAGCAGCCGGCGGACCCGCCGATCGACCGTGCGCGCGAGCTGCGGCCGCGCGTACACGCGTCCGAAGCCCAGCATCGGATTGGCGCCCATCTCCGGGGTCTCACCCACCTTCGGCATCAGGCCCTCGCCGAGGCACACCATCAGCGCGTGGTTCTCGGGCAGCGTGCGCGTGAGATGCCAGAGGCCCTCGCTCATCACGTACGCGCTGACGGCGTCGGCGGCCTTCTTCACCTGATTCACCGTGGCCTTGTCCTTGCCGGCGCCCGCGCCGAACTCGCCGAACAGCCGCGTGCCGAGCGCGGTGGCGGCGGACGTCATGGACAGGCAGCGGGCGATGCCGCGCGGCGCGAACGTGTGCGCGGAGACGGGCTCCGCCTGCGCGCGCTCGACCTCCACGTCCTCGAGCCAGAGGTGGAAGCGCAGCAGCACGGGGCGCGTGTCGAACGCCCACTGGGCGATGAGATTGCGCTTGGCGATGTCGGTCATCAGCACCCTCGGGTCTGGGCTTTCGGTACCGCGGTGAGGCGTATTCTACTGCGCGGCCGGCCGGTTGAGGCGGCGGCCTTGACGTCGTCCGCCGATCGCGCGACGCTCCAGCCGCGCGGCCAATCGCCCCCGGAGGAAGCCGATGAGGTGGGAGCGGACGGTCACCGTCATCGGCTGCCACGTCGGCGGTGAAGACAACCATGTGATCGTCGGCGGCGTGCTGGCGCCGCCCGGCGCGTCGATGCTCGAGAAGAAGCGTCATCTCGAGACCCATGGCGACGAGCTGCGTCGCTGGCTGCTCCTCGAGCCGCGCGGCAAGCCGACGCTCTGCATGAACCTCGTCGTGCCGTCCACCCGGCCGGACTGTGACATCGGCCTGATCATCATGGAATCGACCGATTATCCGCCCATGTCGGGCTCGAACACGATCTGCACCGTCACCGTGCTGCTGGAGACCGGAATGCTGCCGATGCGTGAGCCGATCACCACGCTGACGCTCGACACGCCGGCGGGGCCGGTGCCCGTGCAGGCGCGCTGTCGTGGCGGCAAGGTCGAGCGCGTGGAGCTCACCAACGTGCCGTGCTTCGCGACCCATCTCGGCGCTCGTGTCGACGTGGAGGGCCTCGGCGCGATCAGCGTCGACGTCGCCTACGGCGGTGCTTTCTTCGCCATCGTCGACGCCGCCTCGCTCGGCGTGACCGTGGAGCCGAAAGCGGCGCGCGAGCTCGTGACCGTCGGCAACCGCATCACGGCCGCGGTGGTCCGACAGCTCCCGGTGGAGCATCCCGAGTTTCCGGAGCTGCGCGGCGTGACGTTCACGGAATTCGCCATGCCGTTCCTCGGGCCGGGCACGGTGAGCCGCAATGCCGTCGTCGTGGCGCCCGGCCGCATCGATCGCAGCCCGTGCGGCACCGGCACCTCGGCGCGGCTCGCGGTGCTGCATGCGCGCGGACAGCTCGCGGCCGGGCAGGGCTTCATCCACGAGTCGATCATCGGCTCGAGGTTCGAGGCCGGCATCGCGCGCGAGACGACGGTCGGCGGGCGGCCGGCCATCGTGCCGACCATCGCAGGCCAGGCCTGGATCACCGGCATCTTTCAGCATGGCATCGATCCGTCCGACCCGCTTCGGTCGGGGTACACCCTGCCGGATCTCTGGTCGGCCGACTGATTTGATTTGCGGTATTGGCGGCTCCGAAATCGCCCGCCGATTCCCCGCCGGCGCCTCGATACGCCGCTGATGCGCCTGGCGTCCGCCCGCCGGCGGTACAATCGCGCGGGAGGAATGCGATGAAGCTCGAGCTCTCTCACACGCTGCTGCCCGAGGAGGACGCGCTCCGGCTGCTGGACGGCCACCGGATCCGGCGCGGCGCCCGCGTGATGGATCCGAAGGCGCAGATCGTCGGCGAGTTCGTGAAGTCCATTCGCGTGCCGGGCTACTTTCCGCCGCTGCCCGAGCTGCGCCAGCAGCTGCGGACGATGGTCGCGCTGATGGACGAGCCGGCGCCGGCCCTGCCGCGTGTCGAGGACATCCGCATTCCCGGTCCGGCCGGTCCGATGCTCGCGCGCGTCTACGCGCCGCAGGCCGGGACGTCGGCGCGTCCGATGGTGGCGTACTTCCACGGCGGTGGCTGGGTGCAAGGCGATCTCGAGACGCATCACGGTCTTTGCGCGCGCCTGGCCAAGCACGCCGACGCCCTCGTCGTCGCCCTCGATTACCGCCTGGCGCCCGAGCACAAGTTCCCCGCCGCCGTCGACGACTGCTTCGCGGCGTACCGTTGGCTTCGCACGCACGGCGGCGACCTCGGCGGCGATAGCAGGCGCGTGGCCGTGGCCGGTGATTCGGCCGGCGGCAATCTCTCGGCGGTGGTCTCGCAGCTCGCCGCCGCCGGCGGCGTGCCGGCGCCGACGTGCCAGGCGCTGATCTATCCCGCCGTCGACTTCTCCCTCGAGCGCGACTCTCACCGCGAGCTTGCCGACGGGCATGTCATCCCGCGCGATCGGATCGTCTGGTACTCCGAGCAATACCTGCGTGGCGAGGCCGACAAGGCGGATTTGCGGGCGTCGCCGCTGCGCGCGCCGAAGCTCGCCGGTCAGCCGCCCACGCTGATCGTAACGGCCGGCTTCGATCCGCTGCTCGACGAGGGCAAGGCGTACGCGGAGAAGCTACGCGAGGTAGGCGTCGATGTCGTCTACCGCGAGTATCCGGGACAGATCCACGCCTTCGTCTCGCTGACGAAAGCGATCCCGCAGGGATTGGCGTGCACGCTGGAGATTGCCGAGTACCTGCGCCAGCGCCTGCACGCGAGATGAGCCTGCGTCACCGGCGCTCGGCGACGTCACCGACCACTCTCACCCGGACGCGGAGCGAGTTTCCGGGCAGGTAGGCGAGCGGGAGGTCTTCGACCTCGACCAGCTGCAGGGTGGCCGCGTCGGCGCCGCCGGCGACGGCGCGCTGCTCGGCGGCGCGACGCGCCTCGCCGATGGCCGCCTCGCGGCTCAGATTCTGGAAGATCTGATCGACCTCGCCGCTCACCTGCGCGATGGCCGCGCCGACCGCGTTGGCCACGGACTGATGCGGGACGTGGACGACCTCGGAGACGCCGGGCAGGCGCTCGGGGACGAGGAAGCAGCCGCCGCCGACCGCGATGAGCGGCTCCTCGCGCGCGTCCGTCTTCATGCGGTCGACCGCTTCCTCGATCATCGCGTGCATCCGCAGCATCGATGTCTTGACGAGGTCGGCGGGGAGATCGGCCACGCGATGCCGATCGCCGAGATCGATGAGCCCGGCGGCGACCGCCACGTCGGTGGCCGTGAGCGCGCTGCCGCCGAACACGCGGCCATCTTCCACCAGCCGGTAGCCCACGCTCTGCGGGCCAACGCGCCGGCCGTCGTCGCCCACGAGCGACCCGCCACCGAGGCCCAGCGACAGCAGGTCCGGCATGCGGAAGAGCGTGCGCACGCCACCGACCTCGACCACGTTGTTGGCCTCGCGCGGGAATCCGCGGCGGAGGCTGCCGACGTCGGTCGTCGTGCCACCGACGTCGACGACGATCGCGTCGGCGAGACCCGACAGAAACGCCGCCCCGCGCATGCTGTTCGTCGGCCCGGAGGCGAAGCTGTACACGGGAAAGGCCTCCGCGGTGGCGGCGAGCATCACCGTGCCGTCGTTCTGTGTCAGGTACAACGGCGCCCGTAGCCCGCTCGCCTGGAGCGCGTCGGTGAACGCTCGCGTCGTGCGCCGCGCGAGGTCCACCAGCGCCGCGTTGAGGAGCGTGGCGTTCTCACGCTCGAGCAAGCCGATGCGCCCCAGCTGGTGCGAAAGCGTCACCGCGATGCCGGGACATTCCTCGCGCAGAATCTCGGCGGCCTGCGTCTCGCACTCCGCGTTCAGCGGCGAGAAGACGGAGGCGACGCCGACGGAGGCGAGACCGGCCGCGCCGATGTGTCGGGCTGCCTCCCGCATGGCGCGCGTGTCGAACGGGACGATGGGCCGGCCGTCGTACTCGTGACCGCCGGCGATCATGGCGACGTCGCCACGCACGAGCGCGGCCAGATCGTCGGGCCAGTCCACGAACGGCGGCAGCGAGGCGCTCGCGGGCAACCCGATCCGGACGGCGGCCACCCGCGTCAGATCGCGCCGCTGCACCACGGCGTTGGTGAAGTGCGTCGTCCCGATCATGACGGCGTCGATCGGTGCTGCCGAGCGCGTGGCCGTCAGGAGCTCGCGGAGCGCCGTCGTAATGCCGCGGGTGACGTCGGCGGTGGTGGGGGTCTTCACGGCGTGGACCACGGCGACGCCGTCCAGCAGGACGGCGTCGGTGTTCGTGCCGCCGACATCGATGCCGACGCGTCTCACGCGAACACCGAGCGGAAGTCGAGGTCGTAGCCGAAGGCGCGCGGCCCCACGTGCTCGAGGCCCTTGGCGGTCAGCAGCACCGGCGGGGCGGGGAGCGCCACCACGCTGACGCGCTGGCCGTAGCGCAGCGTCTCCGTGCCGATCGCATCACCGGACACGGTGTCCATGACACAGATGAGGTCCGGTGTCGTCACCCGCGGTGTGCCATCGAGCCAGCCGACGGCGAACTCGTTCTGGAAGGCGAGCTCGAAGCGATGCCCGCGGTCGTCGCCGAGACCGTCGATGCGCGCCGTGCCACGCAGGAAGCCCTCGGTGGCGCGCCGTGCGACGTCGGCGATCTTGCCGGTGAAGAGCAGCCGGCCGTTCTCGGTCTCGATCAGCGCCTCGATCGGATCACGGTGCTTGCGGCGCGCGGCCTGCACGGTCTGGCCGATGCGGATGGCCTTGCTCGTCGAATAGAGGATGGCGCACTCCTTCACCTCCTTGCCCGTGCGTGGCGCCTTGCACGTGGCGGCGATGGAGCCGACGGCGACGCAGGCGGTGCGCGACAGCCGCTCCATCCACTTCCACGACGCCGCCTGCGCGACCACGACGGCATTGTCGCGGATGTCGACGAGCGTGAGCGGGTACATCCGGAGATCGTGAATGGCGAAGGACGTCATCTGCGCCTCGGGAAACGCGCGCCCCATGCAGTCGGCGTCGACC
The DNA here is from genome assembly GCA_035605575.1 of Candidatus Methylomirabilota bacterium. GTDB lineage: Bacteria > Methylomirabilota > Methylomirabilia > Rokubacteriales > CSP1-6 > AR12. The sequence continues at coordinate 9,181 of DASTCJ010000241.1, read as the reverse complement.
ACCGGGCGGTCGAGGAGCGCGGCCGCCATGAAGGGCTGGATGGCGTTGCCGCCGCCGATCTCCAGCGACATGATGGCGCGGAACCGTCGACCGAGATACTCCTCCATCAGCGTCACCGCCCGGGCGATCGTGCGCGGATCGGTCAGGCGCTCCTGGCCGACGAGCGGGGCGCCCATGTTCGAGACGACGGCCACGAGGTCGTCGTCGGCGAGCTCGAGCGGATCCATCAGCGACACGCGCGCGCCGTCACGGTAGAGGGCGCGCATGTTCAGCAGCGCGAGATACGGACTGCCGCCGCCACCGGTGCCGAGGATCCAGGCCCCGATGGCCAGCGACTCGATCTCCTCGGCGGACACGGGACGGAGCGAGGCCATTGCCCGCGTATGTTATCCTGCCGCGCAACCGTAGACCGTTCGCCGTCGTCGGAGGCTGCCATGAAGCGATGCCCGGTGCTCACCCTGCTCGCGCTCTTCACGCTCACGCTCGCCGCGCCCCCGGCGCTCGCCTTCGAGCGCGTCGGCGACAAGAAGATCCTCGTCTTCGCCGGACGTCAGGAAGTGCCGACCATCGATCCCAGCGTGAAGTACGACTGGTCCATCCGGATGATGCAGCAGGGCCTCTACGACGCGCTCGTGAAGTACGTCGGCAACCCGCCGGAGATCGTGCCCTGGCTCGCCGAGCGCTGGGAGGCCTCACCCGACGCGCGCACGTGGACGTTCCATCTCACCAAGAACGCGCGCTTCCACAACGGCGATCCGGTCACGGCGGAGGCGGTGCGCTGGTCGTTCGCGCGCACGCTGAAGCTGAACCAGGGGCCGGCGTGGATGCTGTCCGACTTTCTCAAGGAAGACGGCATCAAGGTGGTGAACGAGCACACGATCCAGTTCGTGCTGAGTCAGCCCTACTCGCCGTTCCTGTCGTTCGTACCGTGGTGGTACGTGATGAACCCCAAGCAGGTGCTCGCCAACGAGCAGGGCGGCGACCTCGGCCAGAAATGGCTCACCGACAACGCGGCCGGCAGCGGCCCCTTCAAGATCAAGCGCTGGCAACAAGGCGTGCTCTACGAGCTCGAGGCCGTCGACAACTACTGGAAGGGCTGGCCGTCGAAGGACCACGTGGCCGGCGTCATCTACAAGCTCGTGCGCGAGTCCGCTGCCCAGCGCGCGGCGCTGCTGCGCGGCGAGGCCGACATCGTCGAAGGTCTCTCCGCGGACGACTTCGATCAGGTGGCGAAGATGCCCGGCGTGGCGGTGCCCAACTTCCCGGGCATGACGACCTTCGGCATCAAGATGAACACGCAGAAGGCGCCGACCAACGACGTGAATCTGCGCAAGGCGGTCGCTTACGCCTTCGACTACGACGCGCTCATCAAGATCTACAACGGCAACGCCGTGCTCGAGACGAGCCCGTTCCCGAACGCGACTCGCGGCCACATCGTGGTGCCCGGCATGCCGCGCCAGGATCTCGCCAAGGCGAAAGAGTTTCTCGCCAAGAGCGCGCATCCGAACGGCGGGGTGGAGCTCGAGTATGTCTACGTCCAGTCGCTCGAGGAAGAGCGCAAGATGGGGCTCGTCCTGATCGACAACCTCGGCAAGCTGAACATCAAGGTGAAGCTGGTGCCGCTGACGTGGCCCAACATGGTAGCGCGCGCGGCCAAGGTCGAATCGTCGCCGGACATGATGGCGGTCTTCGCCACCCCCGTCTCGACCGATCCCGACGCCGTCGCGTACCAGTACCACAAGAGCTCGTGGGGCAAGTATTACGGCTCGAGCTTCTATCAGAACGCCGACGTGTGGGGCCTGATCGAGCGCGCTCGCACGGCGGCAAAGTGGGAGGAGCGCGCGCCGATCTACGCCGACATCCAGCGTCGCATCGCGGCCGATCAGCCGGAGATCTTCGGCATGCTCGCCAATCGCCGCTGGGGCCTGCGCGATTACGTGAAGGGCTTCCAGTTCAGTCCCGTGCGCTTCACGGGCGAGGTGGATCTCTACCCGCTGGCGATCGTCGTCAAGTGAGGACCGTCCTCCGCTGACGCAGTACGTCCTCCAGCGCCTGGCGTTCCTGGGCCTGATGCTGTTCGGCCTGCTGTGCCTGACGTTTGCGATCTCGCACGTCGTGCCGGGCGATCCGGCCCGGCTGGCGGCCGGGCCCGACGCCAACGAGTCGATGGTGCAGACGCTCCGCGTGAAGTACGGCCTGGATCGGCCGCTCGGCGTGCAGTTCGTCCGCTATCTGGGCGGCGTCGCCCGCGGCGATCTCGGCCAGTCGCTTCGCAGCCGCAACGCCGTCCTCGACGACCTCGCGATGTATTTCCCGAACACCTTCGAGCTGGTGACGCTGGCTCTGTTGCTGGCCGTCGTCGTCGGCGTTCCGCTCGGCATGCTGTCGGCCGTCTATCAGAACACCTGGGTCGATCACCTGACGCGTGTCGTGTCCGTGTCCGGCGTCGCCTTGCCGGCGTTCTGGCTCGGGCTGATGCTGCAGCTGCTGATCGCGCTGCATCTCGGCTGGTTGCCGCTCGGCGGCCGCCTGGGGCTGACGGCGACGCCGCCGGCGCCGATCACGCATCTGCTCTTCGTCGATGCCGCGCTGCGCGGCGAGTGGCGCACGCTCGGCGATGCGCTGGCGCACGCGGTGCTGCCGGTGATCACGCTGTGCTTCCCCGCGCTCGCCTCGATCATGCGCGTGAACCGCGCGGAGATGCTCGAGACGCTGCGTCAGGACTACATCGTCACCGCGCGCGCGCAGGGTTTCTCCAGCGTCCGCGTCGTCAGCCGCTATGCGCTGCGCAACGCGATGATCCCGACGCTTACGATGATCGGCCTCCGATACGGCTGGATGCTCGGCGGCACCGTGCTCGTGGAGACGGTCTTCGACTGGCCCGGCATCGGCCTCTACGCGGTCAACGCGGCCGTCTCCTCCGACTTCCAGCCGATCATGGGTGTCACGCTGCTGATCGGTCTGAACTTCATGCTCGCGAATCTGCTCGTCGATCTCATGTACGGCTGGCTCGACCCGCGCATCCGGCGGCCGGCGTGACGGCGCGCGTCCTCTCGCTCGAGGAGCCGATACGGCCGAGCGGCGTCGGGCGCGAGCTGCGTCGCTACGTGCGCGCCTACACGCGGAGCGCGTCGTCGATGGCGGGCCTCGTGATCGTCGCCGCGTTCGTGGCGGCGGCGCTGATCGGCCCGTGGATCGTGCCGTACCCCGAGGACGCGCGCGGCGCCGTGCATCTGGAGCGGAAGCTGGCGGCTCCGAGCGCGGCGCACTGGTTCGGCACCGACGAGGTGGGCAACGACGTCTACACGCGCGTGATCCTCGGCGCCCGCGTGTCGCTGCAGATCGGCCTCATCATCACCGTCGTGGCCGCGGTGCTCGGCGTCCCGCTCGGCATCGTGGCCGGTCACGCTGGCGGCCGGCTCGGCGAGGTCATCATGCGCGTGACCGACGTGTTCCTGTCGGTGCCGGCGCTCGTGCTCGCGCTCGCCGTCGTCGGTGCCCTCGGTCCCGGCATCGTGAACGCGATGATCGCGCTGTCGCTCGTCTGGTGGCCGGGCTACGTGCGGCTGGTGCAGGGCAAGACGCTCGCGCTGACGCAGGAGACCTTCGTCGAGGCTGCGCGTGCGGGCGGGGCCGGCCGGCTGCGGATCGTCCTCGTGCATCTGCTGCCGAACTGCGTGTCGCCGATCGTGGTGAAGGCGAGCATGGACATGGGCACCGCGATTCTCGCCGCGGCGAGCCTCGGCTTCATAGGCCTCGGCGCCCAGCCGCCCTATCCCGAGTGGGGCGCGATGATCAGCCACGGCCGCAACTATCTGCCGACGTGGTGGTGGTACTCGACGTTTCCGGGGCTGGCGATCTACCTGACCGTGCTCGGCTTCAATCTCGTCGGCGACGGTCTGCGCGACCTGCTGGATCCCAAGACGCGCAGCGCCTAGCACGCCTCCGCGAGCACGCGCGCGAGCAGCAGGTTCGCCAGCAACACGGGGACACCGGTCAGCGCGCGTAGCTCGTCACGCGTCTTGCGCCGGAAGCCCATGCAGTCCATGACGATCAGTCCGGCGCCTCCATTCGTCATGGCGCGCGCGGCGCGCTGCACGGCCGCCGCGTCCTCTTCCTCGTAGGGCGAGAGCGGCGCCACCACGGCGTCGAAGCCGTCGCGCCGCCAGCGGGCCTGCGTCTGCGGCACGTGCCGGACCGACGGCGTCAGCACGCCGAGTCGGCCGGGCCAGGACGTCGCGCGCAGCAGCCCGAGCAACAGCGGTTGCGGCTGGATGAGCGGCCGGCTCGCACGCAGTCGCGGGAAGGCGCCCGTGCAGAGCAGCGCGGTGAGCGCGGCGCCGTCGCCCTCGAGGGCGGCGATGCGCGCCTCGACGAGCGGCACGATCTTCGGCTTGCCGAGGAACACGGATGTCCCGTCGCGCAGCCGTGTCACCAGGATCTCGTCGTCGCCGGTGGGCGCGAGCGCGTCGATCTCGCCGCGCGCCAGCCCGTCGAGCGCGCCGGCCTCGCGGATCTCGACGCCCGGGCCGAGGATCGCCGCCATGTCCGGCACGACATCGACGCGCGGCGACTGGCCGATGGTCACGAGGCCGATGGCGGCGTCCGGCATGCCGCGAGTATCCCACACCGTCTCCTTCGTGAGCCGTTGACCTTACGCGGTCGCTGCCGATAGGCTCGCGGTGATGGCGGCATACGAAACGCGGCGCTTCACGCGCCTCGAGTACGAGAAGCTCATCGACCTCGGCGTATTTCGGCCGGGGGAGGCCATCGAGCTGCTCGGAGGACAGCTGCTGGTGGCCGAGCCGCAGGGCGCCCGCCACTACACCGCGATCGTGAAGACCGCGCGAGTCTTGCAGGCCGCGTTCGGCGCCGGCGCGTACGTTCGAATTCAGGGTCCCATCGGCCTGGACGACGAATCGGAGCCGGAGCCCGACGTCGCGGTCGTCCCGGGGACCGTCGACGACTATGGCGATGAGCATCCCGCACGCGCCGTGCTCGTCGTCGAGGTCGCCGAGTCGAGCCTGGCGTTCGACCGCGACTACAAGGGAAGCCTCTATGCCCGCGCTGGCGTGCCGGACTACTGGGTGCTGAACCTCGTCGATCGCGTGCTCGAGGTGTATCGCCAACCGCAGGCCGCCGCCGAGGCGCCGTTCGGCTGGCGGTATGCGCGGCAGGGGGTCATCGATCCAGCGGGGAGCGTCGCGCCGCTCGCGGCACCGGCCTCGTCCGTCATCATCGCGGAGCTGCTGCCCTGACCCCGACCTACTTCGCCGTGCGCCGCCGACGCGGGCCTGCCTGGAACGCGGCGCTGACGCTGCGGGAGCAGGCGGGCTGGGGCGCGCACGCGACGTTCATGAATGCGCTCGCCGCCGAGGGCTTCGTGGTGCTCGGCGGCCCGCTCGGCGACGGAGACACGCTGCTGATCGTCGATGCGGCGGATGAGGACACGATCGCGAAGCGCTTGGCCAACGATCCGTGGAGCCTCACCGGCTTGCTCGAGATCGCCAGCATCCAGCCGTGGACGATCTTGCTCGATCGCGACGTCGCCTCCGCCAAAGACCAGGCCCTTCTGACGCGCGCCTACGAGGCGTTCAACGCCCGCGACATCGCGACGGCGCTCGCCACGATGCATCCCGACGTCGAGTGGGCGAACGGCATGGAGGGCGGCGTCGTGCACGGGCGGGACGCCGTGCGCGAGTACTGGGCTCGCCAGTGGCGTCTCCTCGATCCGCGCGTCGAGCCGCGGCGAATCAGCGCGGGCGGCGGGGGCCGCGTCGTGGTCGAGGCGCGTCAGGTCGTACGCGATCTCGCCGGAAGAGTCCTCAAGGAGCAGAACGTCGTCCACGCGTATGAGCTCGAGGGCGGTCTGATCCGACGGATGGAGATTCGACGGTCTAGCCCTTGACCGATCCCGCCGTCAGTCCCTGCACCAGATACTTCTGAAAGCAGAGCACCAGCAGCACGGCTGGTAGCGCGCCGAGGAAGCCGGAGGCGGCGATCACCGAGTAGTCGATGTTGATCTGGCCATTCATGCCGGCGATCACGGGGGGCAGCGTCGTGGTGCCCGGCTTCGTGTTGAGCACCTGGGCGACGATGAACTCGTTCCAGCACAGCATGAACGTGAAGGCGCCGCCGGCCATGAGGCCGGGGCCGGAGACGGGGAGCACGACGTGCGCGTACGCCTGCAGGCGGTTACAGCCGTCGACGAGCGCGCTCTTGTCGAGCTCGGCCGGCACCGTCTCGAAGTAGGCCTTCATGATCCACACCGTGAACGGCAGCGTGAACGAGCAGTAGGCCACGACCAGACCGGTGAGCGTGTTCTGAAGCCCGGCCGCGCGCAGCATGAGGAAGAAGGCGGGGATGAGGACCACCGTCGGCAGCATTCGCGTGAACAGCAGCGCGAACAGCGACAGGGTCTTCAGCGGAAACCGGAAGCGGGCGTACGCATAGCCGGCGGTGGTGCCAATCAAAAGATTGAGCGCGGTGACGAGGAGCGCAACGATGAGGCTGTTCAGCATCGACGGGAGGATCTTCGACGCCTGGCCTTCGGCGTGAAAGCGGATCAGTCCGAGGATCATCTTGTAGTTGTCGAGCGTGACCTCGGGCGGGATCAACGCGAGCGGTCGCGCGAGCAGGTTCCGCTGGTACGAGACGCTGGTGACGAACAGCCACACGAACGGACCGACGAGCCAGAGTGCCACCACCACGATCAACCCGTACAGCACGACGCGGCTGCCGATCGAGCGCGCGCGATACCGCCCGCCACGATAGCCGCGCTCCGCCGCCACGATCGCCACGCGCTCAGGCCTCCGGCTCGAACCGCGCGAGGATCAGGCGGTGGTAGACGAACGTGAGCAGCAGGCACAGCGCGGTCAGCGTATAGAGGATGGCCGTGCCGGGACCGAACTTGAAGTAGGCGAACGTCGTCTGGAACCCGAGCCACGACAGCGTGGTGGTGTCGTTGCCCGGACCGCCCATGGTGAGCACGTAGATCAAATCGAGCATCAGGAAGCCGTTCACGGTCGCGAGCACGAGCACGAGAAAGACGATCGGCCGCAGCGCAGGCAGCGTCACGTACCGAAACCGCTGCCAGTAGCCGGCGCCGTCGACCTCGGCCGCGCTGTAGAGATCGAGCGAGATCGACTGCAGCCCGGCGAGGAACAGCAGGCTCGCGAACGGCGCCTGGTTCCACATGTACACGGAGACCAGCACGTTCAGCGCAGTGAAGCCGTCCCGCAGGAACGAGATGTAGTGATCGATGACGCCGACGCGTGCGAGCACGCCGTTGAGCATGCCGAACTCGAAGTCGAGAATGCCGATCCAGAGCAGGCCGACGACCACGCGGGACAGCGACCAGGGCACCAGCAGCAGGCTGCGCAGCAGCGGCCGCCCGCGGAAACGCTCGTGCAGCACGAGCGCCATGCCCATGCCGACCACGGTCGCCTCGAGCACGAACGCGCCCACGAAGTAGAGCGTGCGCCAGAGCGAGCTCCAGTAGAGGGGGTCATCGAGGATGCGAACGTAGTTCGCGAGACCGATCCAGCGGAAGAGCGGCACGCGGACACCGAACAGCTCGATGGCCGGACCCGTCGTGCGCAGCAGGTTCACGTCGGTGAACGACAGCCACAGCGAGTAGGCGAGCGGGAACAGGACGACGACGAAGATCGCGACGAGCGTGGGCAGGACGAGGAAGACCGCGAAGCGCGCCTCCGCCACGCGCAGGGACGTCCGCGGACGGCGGACCGTCGACGAACGCTCGACTTCGGCGACGCCTACCCGAGCGATCGCTGGAGCGCCACGAGCTCCTTCAGGCCTTTGGGAACGGTCGTGACGCCTCGGATGATGTTGTGGACGATGGCCACGGCCTTCGTGTCGTACTCGCCGTACCACGGCTCCTTGTAGGCGGCGATGACCTTGCCCTTCTTGTACTGCTCGCGCAGCAGCTTCAGGTCGATCCAGCGGTCGTACGACTGGATGATTTCTGGATGGTCGTACATTTCGGGGTACGGGTTGTCGAGCCCGGAGATCAGGCACCACTGCCGCTGCACGTACCAGTCGCCGTTCAAATTGCCGCCGAGGAAGCGTGTGAGCTTCCATGCGTCATCGAGCACCTTCGTCTTGGCATTGACGGTATAGGAGTCCGTCCACATGTAGCTCGCGCCGTTGCCCGGGTACATCGCCATCTTGGCCTTCTTGGGCGCGAGCTTCGAATTCTCCGGCTCGCCGGCGATCGTCTTCAGGTAATAGGAATGGTTCGTGTGATACGCGTAGCGCCCCGTCCAGAAGAGGCGATGCGTGTCGGTCGATGACGTCTTCGTGAGCACCTCGGGGTTGACGAGATCCGCCTTGTAGACCTTCTGCCAGCGCTCCATGGCCTTGGCCACGCCCGGCTCCTGATCGACGATGACGCGGTTCTTCGCGTCGAAGACCTGCGCGCCCTCCGAGAAGCAGTCGCTCATGAACTGCGGCATCGTTCCCGACGGGCTGTTGTTCCAGTTCGGCAGGAACGGCGTATCGCTGACCTTGTCCTTCTTCAGCTTCGCGCAATGCTCAACCAGCTCGTCCCAGCTCTTCGCCGGCGCCTTGATGCCCGCCTGCTGCAGCATGGGCTCGTTGTAGATCAGCACGAACAGGCTGGTGAAGTACGGCAGACCGAGCAGCTTCGTGCCGTCCTTGCTCTTCAGGCTGTCGAGATTCGCCGGCGTCATCTTCTTCTTCAGGTCGTCGGTGCCCGGCAGGTCGTCGACGGGCCGGATCAGGCCGTTCTCGTACCAGCGCTCGCGGTTGTTGTGATTGCAGTACATGACGTCGACGATCTCGCCGGCGAGCGCACGCGTCTCCATGGTCGGGTGGTACTGCGCCCACGGGATGGCCTCGTACTTCACCTGGCCCCCGTGTTTCTGGTTGTAAAACGTCACGTAGTCTTTCACGGTGTCCGGCTTGAATACCCAGCCCGAGAAGCTCACCGGTTTGCCGGTCTGCGCCCCCGCCTGAGGAAGATCGCCAAGCGCAAGGCTGGCGCCGAGGGCGCCCGAGGTCGTGAGGAATGTCCGCCGGCTGATCGCTGTCATGGCAGCCCCCTGTCCGCGAAAAACTGGCCGGATGGTGGCAGGCGCGTCGCGGCATTGTCAAGCGGTGTGCGGCCCTGCCGCTATGCACGATGCCAGCGAACGACGCG
>DASTCJ010000168.1:0-8043 GCA_035605575.1 Candidatus Methylomirabilota bacterium | reverse complement strand
GCAGCAGAACGACGCGGATCTCGGCGGGCTCGATGTTGCGGAAGCTCTTCGCCGCCGCGCGGACGAAATCGTTGAGCTCGGCCACCGCCTCGACTCCGGAAAAGCCACCACCCGCAACCACGAACGTCAACAGGCTGCGACGGAGCTCTGAATCGGGCTCGATGTCGGCCTCCTCCAGCGTGTGAATGATCCGGTTCCGGAGCACCAGTGCGTCGCCGAGGTACTTGAAGGGCAGCGCGTATTCGGCGAGGCCCGGTTGCCCGGCGAACGAGGTGACGTTCCCGAGCGAGATGACGAGATGATCCCAGTGGAGATGGCACTGTCGGCTCCCGAAACTTGCGGTCGCGGTCACGCTGCGATGCCCGAGGTCCACGGACTCGATCGTCCGCGTGTAGAGGTTGGTGTGCCGGCAGAGGCGACGAATGGGCGTGATCGTATCCGTGATGCCGATGGATCCCGAAATCACCTCGGGCAGCATCGGCTGGAAGACGATGTAGTTTTCCCGGCTCACGAGCCCCAGCTCGACGTCGCCGCCGGCGATCTCTTTCGCGAGCAGCTTCTCGAGCGTCAGCGCGGTATAGACACCGCCGAAGCCGCCGCCGAGGATGAGAATGCGCGTCGGCCGTGAAGTGCTCATGGGGTCTCCGTCGCGGCGCGCGCCGCAGCCAGAAGGGCATCATCGCCGGGATCAACGGACGTGAGATGAATTCGCAGGAGCCCGCCCACCTCACCCGTGACCTTTCCATAGATGTCGCCCGAGGCTCGGCCGGACTCGGCCCAGGTGAGCCGCAGACGCACGTTGGTAAGCGGAGACAGGACCGTGCTCGTCGCGACGTCGAGGTGACGTCGGCCCAGACTGTGTACGGTGCCCGTAAACGGCTCGGCCCGGACCGTCTTTCCTTCCACCACCCAGCCGATGAGCGGCAGCTCGACATCGACACCAGCGTCGGAGGCTGTTTCACGACGCTGTGCCCAGCGACCCGCGATGCCCCGGAGCTCGTAAAGCGCGACCGGCGCGTCGAGGCCTTTGAGCTCGGCGTGAACCGGGGGCGCCACGTTCGCCAGCGCGCCGAGATACCGCAGGGTGGAGGTCGTCAAAAGGATCTGACCGCCGACCGTGCAGCTCTCGACGCGTCCGGCGAGGTTCACGGCCGCGCCGACGACGGCATACTTCGTGCGCTGCTCCGAACCGATGTTGCCAACCACCGCCTCACCGGTGTTGACACCGATGCCCATCTCGAATCGGGGACGTCCCTGGGCCACGTTGACGTCGTTGAGTTCGTCCATTGCGCGCTGCATCGCGAGTGCACACGCCGCCGCGCGTTCGGCGTGGTCTGGATGCTCTATGGGTGCTCCGAACACCGCGAATATCGCGTCGCCGATGAACTCGTTCACCGTGCCGCCGTGTGCGATGACGATATCGGCCATGCGGCCGAGGTATTCGTTGAGCACCGCCATGACACCGGACGGGTCGCCGTGCTCCGCAAAGCGGGTGTAGCCGCGCAGGTCGGACATCAGCACGGTCACCTCTCGCTTGCGCCCACCGAGACGGAGGCCCTCCGGCGATTCGAGCACGGCCTGTGCAACCTCTGGCGAGACGTACCGGCCGAAGGCGTTGCGGATGATTTCGCGCTGCCGGAGGCCGTCCACCATCGTATTGAACGCGCGCGTGAGATGACCGACCTCGTCCCGCGAGCGCACCGGTAGTGTTGCGGTCAGGTCGCCACCAGCGACACGCGCGGCGGCCCCGGTGAGTGCAACCACCGGGCGCGTCAGCCGCCTGGCGACGATGACGGCCAGGGCGACTGCGAGAAGTGCGCCGGCTGCCATTCCCTGTGCGATCGTCCAGTCCAGCTCGCGTAGTCGGTCGAAGTAGAAGTCGACCGGGTAGTCGACCTCCAGAACGGCAGCGGTGCGTCCGCCGTCGCCGGGGATCGGTGCGAACGCGCTGATCCGCAGGCCGGCCGGCGTGCGGTAGATCCCCGTATACCGCGCAACGCCGTCCTCGAACGTCCACGCCACGGCGTCAGCCGCTTCCGGCCCGACGATGAACGACTCACCTGGCCGTTCGCCGTCGGCCGTCGTCACCACGATGCGCGCCCGCCGGGTCGCGCGATCGAAGTCGGTGAGCGTGCGCATCGGCGTCGTCAGCAGCGTTTCGGTCTGCACCGTATGCAACGTATCGGCGATCCGCCGGTACCCCGGAGCGTCAGCATCGCGCCGCGCCGCGGCGTCGGCGTGGAGGGCCGGATCGACGAGCAGGCCGCTCACGCGCGCGATGTTCAACAGCTGCGTGCCGACGGTGTCCTCGATCTCGTGACTCTGCCGCTGATGGACCAGGACACCGACCACGCCAACGGTGAGCAGCGTCACGGCGACGAAGACGGCCGCCAGCCGCACGGCCAAACGGTGCCACGGGCGCAGAGCCTCCGCCACTGACGTCGCGGCCGCGTCGCTGCCTGCCATCGATGTCAGCGACCGGCCGGCGGCTCGAGCCCGAACACCCGGTCGAGCGACCAGCGGCCCGCACCACGCGTGAGGAGGAAGAGCAGGATCGACGCCCACGTCAGATGTTCGGAATATGCGTTCGGGTATACGAAGGTTTGGATGACGGCGATCATGCCGAGAAGCGGCAACGTCGCCACGCGCGTCGCGAGTCCGAGCACCAGCAACATCGAGCAGCCGAGCTCGAACGTTGCCGCCATCGTCGCCGCGATTTCCGGCGGCAGCACGGGGACCTTGTACTCATCGGCGAAGAGCTGCACCGTCAGGTCCCATGACGCGATCTTGTTGAGCCCCGCCTTGATGAAGACGCTCGCGACCGCGAGCCGAAACAGCAGCTGCAACAGCGGGAGCGGGAACCGGCCGAGCACGTCGACGATCCTGGCGAGCGCTCCGCGCACACTCGAACTCGGCATGGTGGTCAGCACGTGCGTGTTCATCGGTTCCCGCTCCTTTCGCTGGGTTAGGCCTTCTTCGGTTCCTTGCTGCCGCCGACGAGCTTCTCGCAGGCGCCGGCCGGCATGTAGATCCACGCGTCACCCTGGTTGTCACGCTTCGACGTGCCCGCGCAAGACGAGTTCGCCGTCTGGCAGTCGTTCTTGCCGGCCTTGACGATGCCGTAGCACTTCTCGGCCTCGAACTTCGGCTTGGGCGCGGGGCCGGCGCCAGCGCTGTACGGCATCGCGAGGGCGGCGGCGACGGCAGAAGCGATGAGGAGCTGGGATGTCTTCACGACGTAACCTCCTGAAGTTGTACGGGCTCGCTGGTTGTCGGCCCCCCGGCGCGGAGCCCGCGTTCGTCGCGGCCTGGGGCGTCGTCCCTAAGACACGCGGCTGGCGTGGCGCGGTGCGCCGGCATCGGGGGCCAAGACGTGCCATGCGCGCAACGTCTCGGCGACGCTCCATGCCTGCGCGATGCAACCGTTCGGCGCAAAGGGCGCAGTCCCGTCGAAGATCTCGGCGATCGAGCCAAGACCATGGTCAGCGAGGTGATCGGCCAGAGGCGTCAGGAACTCCCGCGCGCGGACCGCGTCGCCGTACACGCGGTGGTGAGCAATCGCGAACGGTCCGAGCAGCCAGCCCCACGCCGGGCCCTGGTGGTATCCGCTGTCGCGCGCCCGTGAATCGCCGCCGTACATATGTACGAATCGCGCTTCGGATGGCGCCAGGCTGCGCAATCCGTAGGAAGTCAACAAATGACGCGCGCATGCGTCCACGACAGCACGGGCCCGGGGCATTGGCAGCGGGCTGTGCGGGAGCGACACCGCGAGAATCTGGTTCGGCCGCAGCGTCGCGTCGTCGCCACCCGGCCCGTCGATCACGTCGAAGCACCAGCCGTCGCGCGCGTTCCAGAAGCGCTCGAAGCTCGCGGCCGCGCGCGCCGCGAGCGCGTCCAGCTCGTCTGCCGGCCTGCCGAGACGCCGGGCGAAGTCTGCGATTGCCCGAAGCGCGTTGTACCAGAGCGCATTGATCTCTACGGGCTTGCCGGTCCGGGGCGTGACGACCCAGTCGCCAATCTTCGCGTCCATCCATGTGAGCTGCACGCCCTGCTCGCCCGCGGCAAGGAGCCCGTCGCGCCCGTCCTCGTGGATGCCATAGCGAGTGCCCTGACGATGCCACGCGAGGATGGATTCGAGCGCCGGATACACCTCTTTGAGCAGGCCGTCGTCTTCGGTACGTGCATGGTAGGCCCGAATGGCCTCGACGTACCACAGCGTCGCGTCCGCAGTGTTGTACTCCAGCGCCTCGCCCGCGTCGGGAAAACGGTTCGGAAGCATGCCGCGATCCACAAACCGCGCGAACGTCGTGACGATCTTGCGCGCGATCTCCGGGCGTCCGGTCTCGAGCGTGAGGCCGGGCAACGCGATCATCGTGTCGCGGCCCCAGTCGCCGAACCAGTGGTAGCCGGCGATGACCGTGGCGCCGTCGGGATCTTCGGTGCTGGCGCGTCGGACGACGAACTGGTCAGCCGCGAGAACGAGCTGCCGAATCCACGCCGGAGCATGTGCCGCCGCCGGCTGGGCCTGCCGCCACTTCGCCAGGATCTCAGCCTCATGATCAACGCGGCGACGCCAGCCGCCTTCCGCGTCCATCGAGGCCTCGGTCGCAGCCGACAGCACGACCGATATCTCGTCGCCCACGTCGAGCCGCAGACGGACCGTGCCGGCGTGCAAGTGATCGTCGACATGATCGAGGCCGCGTTCTTGCTCGCGTGGCAGGTCGAAGTTGCGATACCAGTCGTGCGCGGGTTCGACGTCCGCTCCGGGTGCAAGCAGCAGCAACCGCCGTGCGCCCTCGAATGCGGTAACCCGCAAGCCACCGTCTACGCGCGCCACGCCCATGTGCCAACCATCGGCATGCGTGGTCGCGTGATAGTCGCGGTAATTCACCAGCAGCCTGACCGTAAGCTCGACCGGGCTGGAGCCGCGTAAGAGCCGCCAGCGAACGTAGGTCGTGTTCTCGCCCGGCTCCATCCACAGGCGCCTTTCGACAAGCGCGTCGGCGATCGCGTATGTCCAGACGGGGGTCGTCCCGTCAAGACGGAATCGTTCGATGAGGCGGTGGCCGGTCGGATCGACCGCACCACTGGCCCAGCGCGCGCAGGCGAGCTCGACTTCCTCGTCCCCGTACCTCACTGCCTCGTGGGCCGCGGCCACCATCAGCGTCCGGCCGAGGGGCGGGTTCAGCGCGGCCACGAGCAGGCCGTGGTAGCGACGAGTTAGCGTGCCGGCGATCGTGCCGGACGCGAAGCCGCCGATTCCGTTGACGCAAAGCCATTCGCGCCGCTCGGCGGCTGCCAGGTTGCCGGCGACCTCGCGGCCCCAGGACAGGAAAGGTCCGGAATCACTCATCTGCGCATTGGACACGGCGGCAGCCGGCCGGGAAGCGCGCACCTTCCGTCGACGTAGCTGTGTCCAAGCAGCAGCATGAACCCGACCGGCTGCGGCATCGGGCTTCGCTCGCCGCATGTTGCGGAGATCCTCGAGACCCGCCCTCGCATCCCCTGGCTGGAGATCCATGCCGAGAACTACATGGGTGGGGGTCCGGCGATCCGAAGCCTGGAGCGCCTCCGCGCCGACTATCCGATCTCGGTGCACGGGGTCGGCCTGTCGCTCGGCACGGCAGAAGGCATCGACGAACGCCACCTGGAGCGGCTCGCGCAGCTCGTGGAACGCCTGAAGCCCGCGTTCGTCTCCGAGCACCTGTCGTGGAGCGTGAGTGATGGCGTCTACCTCAATCATCTGCTGCCATTGCCGTACACCGAGGAGGCGTTGAAAACGGTCACTGAGCATGTCGCACGAGTCCAGGAGCGTCTGGGTCGCCGACTCCTTGTCGAAAATCCGTCGAATTACTTGAGATTTCGCGAGACGGGAATTGCGGAGCCACAGTTCTTGAACGAGCTCGCCGCACGGACGGGCTGTGGTGTCCTCTGCGACGTGAACAACGTCTATGTCACGTGCACGAACCTGGGTGGCGCTGCGGAGGCGTGGATCGACGCGCTGGAACCGTCGATCGTCGGGGAAATCCACCTGGCCGGTCACGCCAGCAACGACGCCGATGGCGTGCCGATACTGATCGATGATCACGGATCGTCGGTCAGTGCCGCAGTGTGGAATCTGTACGCTCGGGCCCTCACCCGGTTCGGCGGCGTACCGTCTCTTGTTGAGTGGGACACCGACATCCCCGCGCTCGGCGTCGTGATGCTCGAAGCGGAGAAGGCCGAGCGGGTGCTCGAAGCGAGCGGGACGCACGATGTCGTCGCTGCGTGACGTTCAAAGAGCGTTTCGGACGGCTCTACTCGAACAGGATGACCGGCCGCTGGCAACCGAAGTCCTGCCGGACGGACTGAGCGCGAGCGCGCGGGTCTCCGTGTACAGGCATCACGTCCTCACGAGTCTGACCGAAGCTCTCCTGTCCACGTTCCCGGTCGTCTGTCGACTCGTCGATGGCCGCTTTTTCGGATGGCTCGCTGACTGTTACATTCGCAAGCACGCGCCCGTGACGCCATGCCTCCTCGAGTACGGCGGCGATCTCCCGTCTTTCATCGAGCGATTCCCGGCGTGCGCCGCGCTGCCCTGGCTCGCCGACGTGGCGCGGCTCGAATGGGCGATGAACGTCGCGTTTCATGCCCCCGACATGGCGCCGATCGGACCAGCCCGACTCGCAGTCACGCCCGCAGAAGAACTGGGTGCGCTCGTCCTCGAATTCGACCCCTCGGTCACATACGTCGCATCAGGCTGGCCGATCGACGCGATCTGGCGCGCCAATCAGCCAGGCGACGAACAGACCAGCGTCGACCTGGATTCCGGGTCCGTGCGACTCGAGGTGCGGCGACGCGACGATGACGTCCTGTTTCGGGCGCTGCCTGCTGGCTCCTTCTCGTTCCGTCGCGCGCTCGCCGGCGGCGAACCGTTAGGCCGTGCCGTGGACGCCGCACTGACGGCGGACGCCTCGCTCGACCTCGCCAGCGAGATCCGAGCCCTGTTGGACGAAGAACTGCTCGCGGCTTAGCCGCGAAACATCAACGTCTTGTCGCCAGCCCGGACAGTAGCGTCCCAGGTGACGTCGATGGCGCCTTTGACGCTCTCGTGCGCCGGGCAGCCTTGTGGATGCGCCATGAGCGCCCGCTCCGTCGTCTCGACGTCGTCGGCCGGCACGCTGAGCTCGTAATGCAAGTGAATGGAGCGAATGCGGATGGTCTTCCCGTGTCCGACGATACGTCCCTCGACCGCCGCCGTGAACGAGTCGCGGTCGAATGCGATCTTGCGCCCTGCCAGGGCGCCACGCAGAGTGCCGTACATTCAGCCGGCGACGCCGGCCACGATGTGGTCCAGCGTCGACGCGACCGGAGGGCCCTCCGGGACACCGTAGTACTGGCGCAGCGCGCCCTGGACGCCGTAGACGACCGGCTCGGGCACGTCACCAAGGTACGCGTGGCGAGCGCCGTTCTTGTAAACGAGCCGCGTGCGCGAGAGGTACTCGAAATCGTCGGCCATGCGATGCCTCCTCAGCGTCGTGGCAGCGCGCGCAGCGCCGCCAGCGTGTCTTCGGGCTCGGGTCGGGTCGTGTAGTCAGGATCACTTTCGGCCGCCCGGATGATCCCTTGCCGGTCGATCACGAATCGCGCCGGCATCGGAAGCGTCCAGGAGGCGTCGCCGTTGTAGCTCGAGAGATCGAGCGGGAACGTGGCGTAGATCGCCCGCAGGTAGTCAGGCAGCGCAAACACCAGTCCGAATCGCGCGGCGACCTTGTTGCCGGCATCGCTCAGGATCGGGAAGCTCAGGCCACGGCTCCTGATCAGCTCGCGATTGTGGGACGGCAGCTGCGGCGAGATGGCGACGAGCGTCGCTCCCAGCGCGTTGATTTCTGGCAACACATTCTGTAGAGCTACCAGCTCTACGTTGCAGTACGGTCACCAACGACCACGGTAGAACGTGACGATGAGCGGGCCGCCCGCCAGGAGATCGCCCGAGTCGATGATTTTCTCGTCCGCATCCGGCAAGGCGAAATGCGGCGCAGGCGCTCCTGGCTTCAGCACGCG